>JAAUZY010000115.1 GCA_014804355.1 Lachnospiraceae bacterium | reverse complement strand
TTAAGGTAGGGGTATCTCAACAATACAACATATATTTAAAAACTGCTATTTTTTTTAGATAATAGCAAAACTAATTGTACTTGGGGCTAGCCGTCGCGCTAGCGACTTGGTACAATAATCAAAAGCTAGGATCCAGCTTTCAAGCATGCGAGAGGAGGCCAGAAAAATAGAAAATATAGTTTCCAAACTCATGATAGGGTGTGCGGTTAAATTTTGTACTGTTGCACTCTTCGTTGCAAAGATAGCTCCGTTTTGCTGTAGAGGAAATTGGTATCAACCTAAAGAGCCGGAGTGTTTACAAGTGTTTTTATTAAAAAAGAAGTTTAACAGGAGGGAATGCTGATGTTAAAAGGAAAAATGAATAAGATAAAAATCTCGATCGCTGGTGTTTTGTGTTGTTTGGCAATTGCGATGCCGGTAATGGCGTTCAGTATAAGCGACTCATATGCGATTGGACCGAATGAAACAAAGAAGATAGGCAGTCATACTACTGGGACAACAACCATTTACATTAATACACGTCCAAGTAGCGGTGGAGATGTAAGAATCACTTTAAGCGGTGGGGCAAGTGGAAGCACGACGTTTCCATACCACACATCGAGAGATCCGTGGAAAGTAACCAATGTGGATAAATCAAGTAATGTAATAATACATGGAACTGCGACATCGAGTGGTTCTGCAGGGGTTTTGACGATGTGGGGGTATTAATTGTTTTTGCCTTTACTTAGAGTGGATCCCGTTTTAAAAGTACAAAGAAATCGGAAGTGGGCATTTCGATGCCCCTTCCCTTATCGAATATATTACAGGAGGACTCCTCTATGCAATTATCGATCAAATATTGGAAATATCATATCGGCCGTACAATTGCACTGATCAGTACGATCATGATCAGTACGATGGCTATGACTATAGGTGTGCTTCTGGCTCGTTCGGCAAGCGAGACGGATGTTCAGAAGAAGCTGGATACCTGCGGTGACTATGACATTGTCGCGCCACTGATAGACAAAGAACAACTGAGCCTTCTGGATGAGAATAGGGATATTGCACAATGGGGAATCATATGGAACGGAGGAACTTGTAAGACAGATGCAAGTGCTGACCTGTATTTTGGCGCAATGGACAGTCCGGCAGTGCAGAAGCTATTCCACTATGAACCTGAGAAAAACGGAAGGTATCCCGAGGCGGAGGGAGAAATTTGTGGATATAAAAGTTCCTTTGAGTCATTGGGAACGGCAGCGGTAGTGGGAAACAAAATTAATCTTGCCCTATATGATCCCACAGGAAGCTTTGTGAAAGAAAAAGAGTTTACCATCGTGGGTGTCCTGAATGACCAGAGAGAGGCCTACGATAATGTGATCCGTTCAACGCAGTATCTTGTTGGGGATAATCCGGATAAGACAGAATTTCCGGAGATGTTTGTGCATCCGGACGAAATACCGGAACATGGGACGATGACGGCTCTTATTTTGTGTGCTCCCAATGTAAATCGGTATGAGGCTGCTAATTCTATGAGGGTGCAGGGTATAAAAGTATGTGACGGAACAAGACTCCCTGAACTTAGCAGCATTGCGATGGTTGCATTTGAAACGGAACAGGAATTGCTGGACAGGGCGCATCTGTCTTATCATGATTTCTATTCATCATTTCTTATTCCGGGTTTTATGGGAATCGTCCTGATTGTGTCTTTTATTTCAATATACGGCGTAATGTCTACAGCGATGCTGGAGAGACAGAAGCAGCTTGGTCTTTTGAGAAGTATGGGGATGAATAAACATCGTATGGGAAGGCTGCTTTTTGGTGAGGCGGCATTTTTTTGTTTTATCGGGGTTGCTATAGGGTATGTCATCGGTCTTCTAGCCTATGCGCTTTACATACAGGCTGTAAATTCATTTGGGCAGGTGAGAATCTACAGTGCATTTCGTGTACATCCCATTGCTGCGGCAGTCAGTCTTGATCCATATTTGTATCCGTGGCTTTTTGGCCTGATTTTTTCAGCATTGGCGGTAGCGGTTCCGTTCGTCAGAGGAAATAATCTGTCTCCGAACGAAATGCTCTTTCCGGAAAAATTGACTGCAATCAAAGAAAAACATGGGAAAAGAACTGGTAGAGGAATCATCCGGAAAATAGTAGGCGGCAATCTGAGCGAAGAGAGCGGTGTTACTGCTGTTATAGTCATCACGGGATGGAGCTTCGTGTTTGGCGCGGTATTTATGTTGGCAAAAGCAGATTGTGACAGTGTGTTCTCCTTGAAAAAATTAGAGGAAGTAAGCTCGGTCGGGGCGGATTATTCTGTCAGCAAAGATCTGGATCATACAAAGCTTGCTATTGCACAGTTTAATCGTCATAATGAGGGAATATCGGCGGAAGATATGGATATTTTACAGCAGAGTGGGGACATTGCTTCTGTTAGGGGAATCATCAAGCTTCCCGGGTTGAAGCTGCTGTATCGAAAAGGTGAGATCACGAAGGAACTCAGAGATGTTTTAGGCAGAATGGATATTTCCAATAATGTAGCTGATTTTCTGCAGGAGTTGGATCAGAAGAGCAGGGAAGCACAGGGGTATGAGCCAGATGATTTGCTGTATAGTCTGCCTGCGGTGGCAGTTGATTCGGATCTGCTGGATGAACTTGAGCAGTATGTGGTTTCCGGTGGGATAGACAGAGACGGATTGAGGAACGGTTCTAAGATTATTATGGCTGTGTATTCTGAAGAGGGGAGTGAGAATCCCTATGGAGTTGGTGATCAGGTGACTTTAACGGATACAGTTATCTACGATCCATATGTAGAGTCATTTGATTTTTCCACCAATGAGATTCCGGAAGGATATAAGGAGAATTTTACGTATGACTATTCGGATGGCAGTGCTACGGGGCTTCCGGGATATTCTTTTGGGGAAAAAGTAGATTTTCAGGCAACTGTCTGTGCGGTGTTGTTCATCGATGATGAGGCGCTGGGAAACCTGTTGTATTTTGAGAGTCAGACTATGAATGAGAAATGGAACGGGATGGTTTCACCGGGGTATGGCATCATATGTAGTACAGAGGCCTTAGCAGACTGGGGTCTGCCGGATCGGTGTTATACAGATGTTTATGTGAATTTGGATAAGCGGGCTGATACGGATCGGTTTGAAATTATGTGGTATACCATTGTGGGAAAAAGCGGAAAAGTTAACAGCGTTTCTCGAAAATCTATTAAAAACAGGATTGCCAGAACAGAACTGTCAAATATGGTACTTTTTGTCTCGATGATCATATTGATCATTGTGACGGGTTGTTTCGGAATGGTCAACAATTACAGCTTTGCAATCAGGAAGAGCATGAAAAATATCCAGATCATGCGCGCAGTCGGTATGAGCAGGAAGAAATTGACCCATGTCTATATACGTGAGATGTTTCTATGGCCTTTTGTTGCGGTTGTCACCTCATTGGTACCAATTCAGATTTTTGATATGGTAAGGAAATATGCCTATCACTATGCTTTCGATCTGAACCATAATTCTTTTACGGTTGCTGAAAACGGTAAAAGTGTAATCTGCTGGCAGGCATTGTTCCCATGGTATATAGAGATGTGGAACCAACCTGTCATATCAGTCATGATTATCGCCTTTGCAACTCTTGTTTTGGTCAATATATGTGCCGGAATCGTGCCAATGAGAGGGTTGAAGAAAATGAACATTGCAGAAGGTATCAGGAACGATTGTTTTTAGCAATGTATTTAGTGTCTCTGATACAGAACATACCACATAATGGCAGGAGGTTATACAGATGTTATTATACACGGAGAATCTTACAAAGAAATATGGCAGACAGGAGGCGGAGATCATCGCTTTAGATCACGTGGAAATCTCTGTCAAAAAGGGAGAGTTTTTGTCCATAATGGGGGCATCAGGCAGTGGAAAATCAACGCTTCTTAATCTTCTGGGCGGGTTAGATTATCCAACCGAGGGAAAAGTATTGTATCATAACCGGAATATTTTTGATATGGACGATGATATGATTTCTGATTTCAGGTTGAAAACGATAGGGTTTATTTTTCAGTCATATAATTTAATCCCGGAGCTGTCAGTACGGGAGAATATTCTACTGCCTAAATCCATTGCACGGGAAAAACAGGATGAGGATAGAATATCTGAGATTGTTGATGCTTTGGGTTTGTCAGATCGGCTTAATCATTTACCCCAGCAATTGAGCGGCGGGCAGCAACAGCGGGTTGCGATCGCAAGGGCGCTTGTTAACCAGCCGGAGATTCTGTTATGCGATGAGCCTACCGGAAACCTCGATAAGAAAGCAGGGGAGAATGTGATGCAGCTTTTAAAGATGCTGAATAATACCTATGGGATTACCATCGTTATGATAACTCACGATCCTGCTCTGGCAGGAGAAACAACGCGCACGATCCATATTAGTGACGGGAGGATCGTGCGGTGAGCAGCGTTCAGGTAAAATAGTGCTTATAATGTTTGGCTGGTGGCCGGAGTATGAATCAATCATCCACATCAAAGTTCTCCAGCATGCTTCCCTTTTTCTCCGGCTTGGAATCCCCGTGTTTTACCATCAGCATGGTGAGAAAAGCCAGAACGGAGAAAAACGCGGAATAGGGGAACAGCGTCCGGTAGGAGACATGTTCCAGCAGATATCCGGAGAGGATGGGGGTGACTACCTGCGCTGCCATCGAGAAGGTATAATAATATCCGGTATATTTGCCCACGTCTCCCGAGGAAGCGATCTCCACAACCATGGGGAAAGAATTGACATTAATCGCCGCCCAGGCGAAACCGATGATTCCGAAGAACAGATTCATCGACACATGATAACTGTTGTAAAAGGAGGCGCACAGATAGCAGAGCGCCAACAGCACAACGCCGATGAGGATCGTCCGTTTGCGGCCGATGCGGCTGGAAAGCGCACCGATCGGAATATAGCTGACAATTGCGGCGACTGTCGCTACCATCAGACAGTTGGCATATCCGCCGTGTTCCATTCCCCAGACATGCGTGGCGTAGCGGGAGAAGGCGGTGGTGACCGCATTGTAGGCGATATACCACAGCGCGATGGAGAGCAGTATGAAAATCAGGCTGCGTCTGACATCCGGAGGCAGGGCGGAACCTGCCGCAGATTTTGCAGAGTTTTCCTCGGTATCTGAACCCATTTCATTTGCAGCATCTAGTTCATTCGAAATCTTTTTTTCCTTTATGGTACAAAAGAGAACCCCAACAGACACGACCATCAACAGGGCAACGGAAGAAAACAGCGGAAAATAATTCGGTGTTGCACCGCTTCCCACCAGTGCGCGTATCATAATAAGTGAATAGACACCGCCCACGGCACCCATCAGATTGATGACTGCGTTTCCCTTACTGCGCAGGGGTTTCGGCGTCAGATCCGGCATAAGAGCAACGGAGGGAGAACGGTAAAGTCCCATGGCTAACAGTACCAGGAACAATACGACAATAAATAAGGGCAGATTTCTGGCACGGTCTGCGGCGGGCAGAAGCAACAGGAAAATAACCGACAGGCCGGTTCCGGTTAAGATAAAAGGCATCCTCTTTCCGATCTTCGTATCCGTTTTATCCGAAAGCGAACCGAAGAACGGGAGCAGAAAAAGCGCCAGGACATTATCGGCGGCCATAATGACACCGGTGATGGTTTCCCCCAGATCAAATGAGTTCTTGAGAATCAGCGGTATGATATTGTCATACATCTGCCAGAAAGCTGAGATGGAGAGAAATGCCAGACCGATCAGTATCGTTTGCTTATAGTTTAATTTCATGTTGATATCCATGCCCTTTCGTTATTTTTACAAGGTTGATAAGTATTGCTGTAAACATATTTTTGCGATAAATGGTGTATATCTATACATATTGTATCATAGGAATGTCGGAAAAGATATCAAATTCGGTTGAATTTAATTGTTTGCAGGGGATTGAAACTTTGTTAAGCACTGACCGAAGTCAATCTCAAAAAATTTCAAATATTCGCCATATGGTGCCGTAATAGTACTTTGAAAGTGTATGAAAATCTGATACAATGAAAACAGTATATCATGTTGCCGGCAAACGGCAGAATACACCAAAATCGCGAATCGTCGCGGACCGGAAAGAACAGGAGAGAGAGCATGGCGCAATTGTTCAGCAGATGGGGCAGAAATTTGAATCGGGAACAGGTATGGCAGGAGTATCCGCGGCCGAATCTTGTGCGGGACAGCTATTTTAATCTGAACGGGGAGTGGGACTGCTGTATCAGCAATTCGGCACAGATAGAGGCAGCGGAATATAACAGAAAAATTCTGGTTCCTTTCTCACCGGAGACGGTTCTGTCCGGCATGGAGGAGCAGCTGAAACCGGGGATGTATCTGCATTATCGGAAAACTTTCAGACTGCCGGAAGGGTTTATAAAGAGCCGTGTGCTCCTTCATTTCGGCGCGGTCGATCAGGAGTGCGAGGTATTCTTAAACGGCACATCACTGGGACAGCATAAGGGCGGCTATCTGCCTTTTCACTTCGATGTGACAGATGTGCTGCAGGATGAAAATGTGCTGACGCTTCGTGTCACGGATGAAACCGAGTGGAGTCCCCATGCGAGGGGAAAGCAGAAGCTTTCGAAGAAAGGCATCTTAGGTTCGCTGTTCTATACGCCCCAGAGCGGAATCTGGCAGACGGTGTGGATGGAGAGCGTACCTGAAGAGTATATCGAGTGGGTTAAGATTACGCCGCTCTATGATAAGAGTGCGGTGCGGTTCAAATTTAAGACTGTGGGGATGAATGGCAGAGCCGGCGAGATGGAACCGGTGAAGTCTGATCAGGAAAGAGCAATATGCAAAGGTGAACAGACCGTTCAGATCACGATCATGGAACAGGATAAGGTCATCGCACAGACGCAGGCCGATCCGGAGAGGGAATGTGTAATCGGTCTTGACGGTTTTCGAGCATGGTCGCCGGAAGATCCTTTTCTCTATAATGTAGA
Source organism: Lachnospiraceae bacterium (assembly GCA_014804355.1). Lineage (GTDB taxonomy): Bacteria > Bacillota > Clostridia > Lachnospirales > Lachnospiraceae > UBA3282. The sequence continues at coordinate 3,485 of JAAUZY010000115.1, read as the reverse complement.
GATTGCGCTGGGAGATGATGTGGTCATGTCCTATTTCGGGATGCGCAAAGTTTCGGTGGACAGGGACGCAAAGGGGATATTAAGATTTTTCCTGAATAACAAGCCATACTTCTTTAACGGATTGTTAGATCAGGGTTACTGGCCGGAGAGTCTGATGACGCCGCCATGTGATGAGGCGCTCGTCTATGACATAGAGAAGCAGAAGGAGCTGGGATACAACACCATCCGAAAGCATGTTAAAGTGGAATCGGAGAGATTCTATTATCACTGTGACCGGATCGGAATGCTGGTGTGGCAGGATATGCCGAACGGAGGCGGAGCGTACAACATGGCATTTGTGGCGGGAATTGCGAATTTTTCCGACAGTATTGCCAGAGAAATGTCCGACAGCAATTACCGAAGATTCAAGCGGGAAGACCCGGAGGGCAGGAGACAGTACTGCCGCGATCTGACAGGCATGGTAAAACAGCTTTATAATCACCCGTGTATCGCCGCATGGGTTCCTTTTAATGAGGGATGGGGACAGTTCGATGCCGCGAAAATAACTGAGAAACTGCGCAGTCTGGATAAGACCCGACTGATCAATCAGGCGTGCGGATGGTTTGACCAAAAGGGCGGGGATATGTACAGTATCCACAACTACAGACGAGGACTTGCGGTTTCGCCGCAGAAAGACCGGGTGGTGGCGTTGACGGAATTCGGCGGATATGCTTATCCGGTTGCGGGACATATGTTCAGCAAGAGGAAATTCGGCTATCGGCATTATCCCTCCGGTGAGGCGCTGACTGCGGGATATCGGAGACTGATAGAAGAGGAAGTTTTTCCGAATGTTGCGTGCGGACTGTCCACGGCAATCTACACTCAGGTCAGTGATATCGAGACGGAAATAAACGGTGTCATGACTTATGACAGGGAAGTTGATAAGCTGGATTTAGATACGGTGCGGGAATTAAATTGGGAGTTATATCGGATTTTTGATAAATGTGTGGAAAGAATAAAGTGATGAAGTGTCTACTTACTATATAGGATTGTATTAATAAAAACTAAATGCCATATGACGAAAAGCCTACAACATAACAGAAGAATTTGATGAGTTTTGACAAATTGCGACACTGAGACGTTAAAGTAGAGATAAGATTGTTGAATTGAATTAAAGTTGAATTCAGGGATTTTTTGCCAAGTTTAGAATGCATATTTACACTTATAACGAGGTATGCTATGATACAGAAGTGTAGTTTGCCGTTTTAGGGTGAGAACAAGTGTGGTAAGGCTATATACACACATGACAAGAAGAATGCATAATATATGGAAGGAGGTAATTTATAATGGTAGATCCGATATGTTGCCCATCAAGGGTAGATAGGTTCTTAGCGGATGCAGTAGTTCAACCGATAGAGCCTGAGGAACCGCAGAAAACAGTAGAACAAATGCGTGAAATAAAGCAGGAATTAGAAGCATGCCTTAATGTAGAGAGACCAGTAAATTTCTGGTTCAGATGATGCATAGATTGTCACCATATTGAATTAAACCCACAGTACGACGGAAGGTTGAAGTTATGTGGGTAAATAAACTATATACTACGTATCGAATTTGATAATGCCATCTTCTGACCTTAAAATGCCAGGTTAGTATTTGTATACCCATTTAAGATGTTGGGGCAAAATGAACAAAAGAAGGAGAGAAACATTTTATTATGCAATTATGTAATGGGAAAAAGTACTCAACGTATATTCTTGAATTAATACGGAATAATGGAATTACAAATATTAGTGGTGGAAGTTCTTATGAAACGAATGCGGATGAAGAAGTTTCATTCAGTTTCCTCATGTTCGATTATTTTGATGTTTTATATTGCAAAGAGTTGCGTGGTGAAGAGAAAAAATATCTAAATTATTTATCTATTGAAAATGCATTCGAGGATACTATAAAGCATAGCCAAAACTACAGGGTGTCTTATAAAACGCTTAGTCTTTACTGCAAGTCTAATAATGAACGGTCCGAATCGGATGAAGAGTTTCCTAGTATATTTTCAATTATAGATACAGGCGGAAATTTGTCAGATACTCCCTTTTTGGGTTTAATACAGATTAGCTTGTGTAAGGATAATTATGTAGGGAAAAATATCGCAGAGATGGAGATAGACAGTTTTCTGGAAAGTTGTGAAAGCAGGATTATTGAGATCGCAGAAATGCACAAATCCTCCAATGTCAGAATGAAATTATTCCGCAGTTCGACTACGGCAGATTTTTGTCTTGCGCTCAGAACAGATTCAATAGATGCAATTTATGATATAGCAATAGCATTGAATGGTACCCAGAATGAAGCAAGGGAATTGGTTAAAATGCTGACTTTTACAAACGTTGGAATTGAGTGCAGATATCTTGAGGGGGTGGGATATGCAACGTTAGATAAGGATTTTGTATCTAAGCATTCCAATATAGTAATTGCGTTGCGTTTTTCTGCAGATGAGTCTCTGAGAAAAACATTACAAGATTATTTAAAGAATAGGGAAAACAGCAAAATCGAGGCGATTAAAGGACTTTTTGGAAGGTATGAGTATCTCTTACATATTGGCTTGGATGAATTTGCCGATATATATCCTTTTTTGTGCGAGCAAAAACTTGGTAAAAGTTCATTAAAAGAAGAGAAATCAGAATTGGAAGATATTTTAGTAAACTCATGTGTTAAAAATATTAATGAACGGATATTAGTGGGATTAGAAACTGATTTTTCCGGAAGAAAAGATGAATTGGCAGGATTCAATCATATAGAAAGTAATTCTAAAGATTCAAGTGGCCGGGAAGACAGAGAGGAAGTATTTGATAAAAATAAGCAACTATTTAGCAGAATCAAACGTTTAGAAGAAAGGAAGGACATTTTTCAGGAAGAGCATTTTGCGTTTCAAGATCTTATCAGAGGAATGAAAGAGATTTACAAGGCATTTTCGTCAGCGGGTATGGATAAGGAATCCTATATTAATTGGCGAATATTCCATGAGGATATGAATATCCTTTGCGGATGTATCGAACATATGCTGGATTATTACAGGGATTGGGAGAAGAAAGAAAATGTACGTAATCATGACAAGAAGTTGTACCGTGGGAGTGTCCTGAGAGATTGGAGGAAAAACTTGCAGGCAGTTAACCGCTACACGACGTTGGTCCAAAATGTAAACTATCAGACTTTTCAGGCACCTATTTATGAAATTCAAACGCAGATAGATACGGAAAAAGCAATGGTGGCTTATAGGGAAGCTATGACATTATATATCACCGATGGTATTCGGAAGTTGTTTGATGAGGAACATGAAGAGGATGAGAATGATAAAATTGAGATGGTATTTCCTGTTATATATCCGGATTTGTCAAAAGATACAGTAGAAATAGCGTCCACTTTTAAAGTGCGAAGACCTGATTCCATACCGGCGCGGGAAATTATATGTACCGTCCCGTCTTTTGAATATTTTGGCAGATTATATGATCTTT
>JAAUZY010000114.1 GCA_014804355.1 Lachnospiraceae bacterium | reverse complement strand
TTAAGGTAGGGGTATCTCAACAATACAACATATATTTAAAAACTGCTATTTTTTTTAGATAATAGCAAAACTAATTGTACTTGGGGCTAGCCGTCGCGCTAGCGACTTGGTACAATAATTACAATAATATTACAAAACGGAGAATGGTATGATTGCAGGTGAGTTACGAAATAAGATTGACAGAATATGGGAAACATTCTGGACAGGCGGGATTACAAATCCCTTAGATGTGATTGAACAGTTCACTTATCTGCTGTTCATTAAGCATAGAAGAGAATATCTTTGGGGATATGCATCTCACTTTGGCGGGGCTTTGTTTTGGGTATAGTTTTAAGATATTGGCAGGCGACATCGGAACCACCAGTTCATATGTAAAACGTATTGTAAAGAAGAAAGAAGGTGTCATTAATAAAACATTTGTGCAAATGATGGAAGCTTTAGGTTATGATATTGAATTGACCTATACAAAAAGAAACAAAGAAGGTGGTGGGAATGATGGGGATGTCTTTTAGGCATTTGGCTGGATTTGGTAAAAGGATGGAGTACAGCATAATTGGAAAGCTGCTGATGAAAGGGCTGGACTGCTATGTTCCTTTGGTGGATGATCATGGGGTTGACTGCGTTATCAAAAAAGGGGATGGTACATTCATAGAAGTACAGATTAAAGCAAGATCCAGTGAAGTAGCAGAAGGAGATGCAGCATTGTTTTCTGCGATAACGCATGAAATGAGGGAAAATTTTTACTTTATTTTTTATTCAGAGCGCCTTAACCTGACGTGGATTTTGTCTTCAGAGGAATTTCTGAAGGAGTGCGTAACGAATAAAACTGGAAAAAATGCAGGGAAAAGAAGTATTCGTTTTAATGGGAATAAAACAGACGAAAATGGAATAAAAAAAGAATACTGTAAGCCACAGTTTGAAAAATACATCTGTAATGATTTTTCAAGGCTTTATTGAGTAGAAAGTTATGGGAAGCACGGAGTAAGGGTTTATAAACAAAAATCAACAGAGACATAACGGTAAAACGCAGATGTCTGGCACAGGGAATGTTCGAAATGTCAGGGTGGCAGACCATAACATTTCAGAAAGGGAAGCAGAGCATGGGTAGCATAGCAGAAGAAAATAAGTTGTTTGCAGAGATAAAAATCAAAAATCCAGATTTAATCGATGATGAGGGTGTCAATGGAGAGGACTACTTGCGTACAAGATGATGTAGATGTTGAAAGAAGTCAATGAGGGGAAAAGTTGGAGATTTGTACGGGACGGCGGCCGACCGCAGACATGGGATAATATAGCCCGATGGATGGAGGCTGTTTTTGGAACTGGATGTGGAGAAGCCATGGAGTTATTGGGAAAATGATCACGAAGCCCGTAGAAAGAAAATTTTGAAAACAATTTGATCCGTCAATATGAAGAAGAAATCTGGCAGGAATTAGCTATAAATAGTGAAGTATTGAAAGTACAAAAAATTGCAGCGGCTTTTATGAACCAGCTTCACTTTTTATGTTGTCCGATATAAGATTACGGTTAGAGGAAATTTTGGGACTGGAAGTGGATATTATACATGGACCGATAAGAGAAGGGGATTTAATCGAGGTGGGGAAGGAGATAGAATTGTATGTTGCATAGGGATCAGATTATCATACAAAAGATTCTATCAGAAATCGATGTCGGAATGGATATGATGGGCAATGCAGAGCTAAATGCCTTTTAACTGATGAAAAGTTAAAACGGTAATCAGCATGACGGTTTTAAACATAGGGGAATTAGTAAAAAGCATTATAGAAGAAACTTGAACTTAATATGCCGTCATATGGTGAACGGAAAGAAATTTCTAGGATACTTGTAAAAACGGAAAACTTGTGGGATAAATCACCTCACAGAAATGGAAAGGCAGGATATTATGGCGCTTGAGAACAAACTCAACATAACCGATCCGGTAGAACTTGCCCGTATTGAGGAGAAGATCAGTAAAGCGAAGGCAATTCAGCTTTTTGAAACCGGATATCTGTATACCCTCAAAGCCGGCACATTAGACAGCCTTTTCAAAATACACAAGTTTCTTTTTGAAGACATTTATGATTTTGCTGGTAAGGTTAGAAAAGTCAATATGCCAAAGGGAAATTTCAGGTTTGTGCCGCTTATGTATTTAGACGAGGCACTTAGAAAGATTGAGAATATGCCTCAGTCAACATTTGATGAAATTGTTGAAAAATACGTTGAAATGAACGTAGCGCATCCCTTTCGGGATGGCAATGGCAGAAGCGCAAGAATCTGGCTGGATTTGATTTTGCGGCAGGAACTCAACATGGTGGTAGACTGGAGCAAGATTGATAAAGATGATTATTTACTCGCCATGGAAAGAAGTCCGGTTAAAGATATCGAGATTTAATATTTGTTAAAGGAAGCATTAACAGATAAGATAAACGACCGAGAGGTATATATGAAAGGTATAGACCGCAGCTATTATTATGAAGGCTATGAGTCATATCAAGCAGCAAAGCTTTAAATGAAGTGCAGAATTTGCAACGAAATGTATCGGGCTTTTTCCAGTTGGAGAAATCTTGAAACTGTTGAGATTTCGGAGATTAAGAAGCATATTGCGCCGCTTGTGAAATCCGGGAGGGAAAATGAACTTGCACGTCGGTTTGATTACCTGATATACAGCAGTGCCTTGTCTGGATTAGTGGTGTAATGCAAACTCAGTATAAAATAACATACGATATAAAAGTGCCTTGTTTAATATAAGGCACTTTTATATTTGGAGCAAATATACGATGGCACTGCGATACTATGTCGTACAAATTTTTTTTTCTAAAAAAATGTATCCTTTTGCACATTTGTATAATCTAATGAGTATAACACATGTGAAAATAAAAACGCTGTAAGGTTATACTGCATGCAGAGGCGCAAATGTGAGAAATGACCGACTATAAAGAAAGGAAAACATGATGCTTTGGCGATCGGAAACATCATACATGGAAAAATGAAGAGTACAGTGAGCCTGAAACTGGTCGAAAAGGCGGCAAAAGGAAACAGAGAGGCTTTTGGAGAGCTGATTATCATGCATCAGGAGTACCTGTATAAACTGGCGTATATGTATACGAAAAATGAGCAGGACGCCTTGGATGCAGTACAGGAATGCGCCATGCGCGCTATGATCTCCATGGACAAGCTTCGGGAGCCGAGGTATTTTAAGACATGGATTACACGCATACTGATCAACAGCATTTACCGGGACGGCAAGAAACATAGGAATGATATTCTGCTGGAGGATTATACGGCGGCAGCACCGGAAGAGGAAATATCGTTTGAGGAAAAGGCTGACCTCTACGATGCGATCGATTTGCTCCCGCCGAACTATAAGACAGTAGTGATCCTGCAATATTTCCAAGGAATGAAGATCAAGGATATTGCGGAAGTCATGGCAATCCCGGTGGGCAGCGTGAAGGCGTACCTGTATCGTGCCAGAGAAATGCTGAGGCGGCAGCTCGGAGACGGAGATGAAGCCGCCGAAAGAGCTGAGTAGAAGTTTGATATAACATAAATTATATAGGGAAAGGAAAACGGTATATACAATGAAAAGTGAAGGATTTGACACGATTGTGATACCCGCAAACCTGTCGCAGCGTGTGCGGGAGGGGATACGGCAGGGTGAAAAAAAATATGTGCGCAACAAGCGAAAGAAAATGATATTAAGGCTTGCGACGGCCGCAGCGGTGTTGCTTGTCTGCATGGGTGTTTTTACTTCACAGCCGGCGATTGCCGCAAAGGTGCCGGTAATCAGGAGTATTTTCAAGCTGTTGCAGAAGGATTATTCCTATCAGGGTGACTTGGATTCCGTTGCGCAGAAGTTTGAGGAGCCGGAAGGAGCAGACGGCAGACAGGATGCGGGAAATGACCACCCCGGAAGCGGTGAAGGATCGGGACAAGGCGGCAGTCTGTCGGGACAAAAGGACAATGCGGAGGAAAAGAGCGGTTCAGCAGTCGATTCCGCCTATAGCAAGACTGTGGACGGTGTCACGGTATCAATTTCCGAGGCATACTGCTCCGTGGAAGCAATCTATCTATCGCTTATGATCACGAGTGAGGAACCCTTTGCGGACACGATGAGGAATTTGGAGGAGCAGCCCATCATTTATTTGAAAGGGAGAGCCGACTATTCTTTTATATCGGAAGAAAGAAGCGAGGCGCAGGGGTATGCGAACGGCGGTACGGGTTCTGTGGAAGGAAAATTTCTGGATGAGCACACTTACGCGGGCATCTATCGTATTGACGCGCTGGATATTTTCGGAAATGACACAGAATTGAGGGAAACATATCGGACGCTTGACTCCTTTGATATGGACTATGCGATTGACCAGATCATCGGGGACAGAGCGGAACCGGAACCGCTTGACTACCGCGGTAAAACGAAGGAAGATCTGGAGGCGATGTCGGATGAGGAATGGCGAGCCTTTATGAATGAGATCACGCCACCTGACCGGAATCAATTTCCTAATAAATATGAGAACTGGTGGTTTGACGGGCCTTTTACCTTTCATCTTCATATTAAGATGGACAATGGCAATGCGCAGGTGGTCACGGTAGATGAGATGAATGATACCGGTGCGGGGCTCTATCAGGTAGTGAAGACAAAGTTTGAGATTACTGTGGAAGAGAAATGCAGCGAGGAGCGCATTGCAAGCGGCGTATTTCTGGTCGTACTCGATGCGGACGGTAAGTTTCTTCCCCATGGCGGCAGTTCCTTTGCGGATACTTATGCTATTAACGGCAGGGATGTGTCCAGAGTATATGTGTATGTCTGCGATTATGTGGAATATATGGACGATATTAAGGGGCAGCAGAATGACGCAGATTTTAAGGAGATTCTGGAAAAGCGTGCATTGTATGGGAAGGAAATTGTGTTTTAGCATGTTGGATTAAAAACTTAAGACAGAAGATGTATCGAAGAGATAACACAGACATAAAATAGGGCTGTGTTATTTCTGCATTATGGTACAATTATTTTAGGTTGTAACCCGGATGTAATATCCTTCATCTATGATGTATCCAGCGATCAAGATACAGGCGGTTTATTTCCGTGGACAGCGAGCTATGTGACTGCTTGCGGCGGGATCATCGACGCAAGTCCGGAAAACAGTCTGCTCATTGATTCTTGTACAAATCATAGAAATAAGGAGTAACGGGCGTTATGGAAATTCTACAGACAGTAAACCTAAAGAAATATTATCACAGCGGTGAAAACACCGTAAAAGCAGTGGATAACGTCAGCCTTGCCATAGAAAAAGGCAGTTTCACGGCTATCGTGGGCACATCCGGCAGCGGCAAGACGACGCTTCTTAACCTCATCGGTGGGTTAGACTACGCGGATGAGGGAGAGGTCATTATAGACGGGCATTCGATCATGAAAATGTCGGAGGAGGAGCTGACGGTGTTCCGCCGCAGGAATATCGGTTTTGTGTTTCAGAATTACAACCTGATCTCGGTGCAGAATGTATACAAGAACATCGTGCTTCCCATCAGGCTGGACGGCAGACAGCCGGACAAGAAATACATCGAACATATATGTAAGGAACTGGGGATCGAGGACAAAATGGACAGGTATCCTAACCAGCTCTCCGGCGGGCAGCAGCAGAGAGTGTCCATCGCAAGGGCGATCGCGGCGAAACCGGCGGTACTCCTTGCGGATGAACCTACCGGCAATCTGGATTCTAAGACCAGTGCGGAAGTGATGGGGCTTCTTAAGATGACTTCCAGAGAATTTCATCAGACAATTATCATGATCACCCATAATGAGGCGATTGCTCAGCTTGCAGACAGGGTCATTCATTTAGAAGACGGCAGGATCGTAGGCGAAGGTAGGGCTGCCCATAGACGTGCTTCCAGCGAGGAGGTGCAGCCATGAGTATCATGTTCAGAAATTCCAACGCGGCATTGGAAAAAGAGCTGGCAGCAGAGGACTACAGGGCGCATCCGGTCAGAAACAGGCTGGCGACCCTTGCCGTGGCACTATGCGCTGTGCTGATCATTATTACTTTTTCAGTGGGAATCGGTCTGGCGCAGACGCACTCCCGTTCTATGGGCGCATCGCCGGGACCGGGTGCAGACAGCGCGTCTTTATGCGGAGATGAGGAGATACTTGGCAGAATCAGGGAGCAGCCGCAGGTGGAATGGGCGGCATATGTGAGAAGATGCAGCAGTACGCGCCTTCATAATCGGGAATTCAACCCGTTGGACGTATACCTTCTGGCGGCGGATGAGGTGCATTATGACAAGAATATGGTGGATTTGATTGTCGGAAACTACCCGGAACAAGCGGACGAGATTCTTCTATCTGATACGATATCCGAGCGTCTCGGACTGGAACAGCAGGTCGGGATATCATATTCCCTTAAGGTGGTGGTAGAAAGAGAAGGAGAACAGGTTGAGCAGGAGTTTCCCATGACGGTGTGTGGATATTATCGAAATCCCATCAGAAATTGTGCGGACATCTATGAGGAAATCTACACGAGCGACAAGTTTATTGATATCTATAATCCGCAACTGCCTGGTGGATACGATACGATCTATGTGAAGCTAAACAATTTGAATCCGCTGAAATTCGGGCATGATACGGAGGAAAAGCTGTCCGAGCTGAATGAGATCGTGGAAGCTAACGGAACAAGTTATAAGATGAGCGATATGACGCTTACGGTGATCATTCCGGTAATCCTGATCGTTGCATGCATTATGTTATGCGGATATTTCTTTATCTATAATATATTTGATATCTCCATCGTCAATGACATACGGTTCTACGGAGAGCTTAAAACGATCGGCATGTCTTCCAGACAGCTCCGGCGTATGCTGTTATGGCAGATGAACAGGATTGCTTTTTACGGGATTATAATTGGCGGATTAGCAGGCAGTATTATCGGACAGACGGCTTCCGGGCAGATCGTGAGCACGTTTGCGGAGAATATTGCGATGTATTATCAGCCGGCGGGCGCTGTGCAGACATTTCTGTTAGGCGGCGTGTTTGCATGGATTACATTGCTAATCAGCACATTAAAGCCTTTTCGGGTTGCATGTACGATCTCTCCCGTGGAAGCGGCGAGATACCGCGCGAAGAGGAAAAAAGGAGTGTTTTCCGTCCTGTCTTTTGCATTGAGCGGCATGTTGTTTCTGATCGTATATACTGTTGCAATCGGTTTTTCGGTGGAGGCTCAGATCGATAGGCGGAATAATACGGATTTTCAGATCCGGCATAAAGGAATCATATGGTCACAGAACGAGCCTTTTGAACCAATCAGCAACGGCCTGATAGAACGGCTGCAGGATTTAGAGTTTACGGAGGATTTAAAGATTTATTACATTGGGAGAACTAAACCGGACTATTTTGAATGGGACGGACAGTATTGGTATACCACATCGGCGGAGATTACTACAGAAGGGGAAATCGCCGGGGATCAGATTGCCTATGCCAAGAGTAAACTTCCGGATACTGTAGATGAGGCCCAGGCAGTCGAACTCAATGAAAGAGGCAATCTGTCGATTAATGTGGTTGGAATGGAAGCCGGGAGTCTGAGGGAGGAGATGCGGTATAATACTGTGCTGGAGGGCAGCATAGATGAAAAGAAGTTTGAGGACGGCAGTTATATGATCTATCTTCGTAATGCCGCCGACTGGAACAAAGATCAGGGTAAGGGAATGGACTATGCCGTTCATGCCGGTGATGAGGTGTCGGTGACTTTCTACGATGATGTGGCGGACCGCTATGTGAGCAGAAAATTTACGGTCATGGCAGTCATCATGAATCAGGATACGTACGGTACAGGAAATGTGAACAATTCGAATATCTGGCTGACGCAGGAGGCATTTAAGAGCATTTATTCCGACTATGAGAATCTTGTGGGTGCAATTACCTTTAACGGAGCGGATTATGCGAAGGACGGCAGTGCGCTTTCCGAACAGGAAAAGCAGGAGGGCGTGGAACAGGTATTGCAAGAAGACGGAAATTTACAGTTGATGCTTGATTCCGTCTATCAGGATAGATTACACTTTACAGAGATGAAGCGAACCATCACCGTATTTGGAATGTTTCTGAGTGTGCTCGTCGGATTGATCGGTATTGCCAATATCATCAATACCGTGACTACGGATGTGATAGCGAGGAAGGTGGAGTATGCCGCCATGCAGTCGATCGGTATGACCGGAACACAGATGCAGAGTGATATTTTCCGTAAATATGCAGTCTATATATTCACTGCTCTGGGGCTGGCGACAGTGGCGGGGACGGCGCTTTCTTATATGATCGGTTCAAGCGTTATGTTTAACTTTTCATGGGTGGCATTGGTTCAGGCGGTTTTGATCTTTCTGTGCTTCTCGGTGCTGTTGTGCGTGGTGATGGCTAGGGTGCTTACGAGGGTGATGAATAGGAAGTCGATTGTGGAGAGATTGAGAGAGGTTGTGTAGGAAGGGGACGGCAGATTGCACAAAAGGTGCGAGTATGCCGGCTGCGTCAAATGGATTTTCTAAATATTCCGGTGAGGTATAGACTGTGGGACGCAACCGCCCGACATTCGCCATCCAGACATGATTTAGTCATACTTAGACGCCGTACTCTGGTGTCTTAGTATGACTTCATGTCTTGCTCAAGTCGGGCTTTCCGGGACATCCGTGTCCCGGAATTGCTGGGTGGTTTACGGAATATTAAGAAAATCTCATTTTCCTGCGCAAGGCATATTCGCACCTTTTGTGCAATCTGCCTGAATCTTCCTGAATACAGTGATGGAATAGCGCGTGTTATTAAAAGGCTGGTGTGAATTTGGAAAAGCATATATTAGTGATAGAAGATGACAGGGCATTAAATGGCGGAATTGTCTTTGCGTTGGAGCGGGAAGGTTATGTGGTTCACAGCGCGTATACGCTTGCGGAGGCGGAGAAGAGCCTGAAGCAGAAGATGAATCTGATTCTTCTGGATATCAATCTGCCTGACGGGGACGGAAGGGAGTTTTTGCGGGGCGTTCTTGCGGGGCAGCCGGTGCCGGTACTTTTTCTGACGGCAAGGGATTCGGAGGAGGATATGCTTAAGGGATTTCAGGCAGGGTGCGACGACTATATTACGAAGCCTTTTTCCATGCCGGTGCTGATTGCGAAGATTGCGGCGGTGTTAAAGCGCAGTGAGGGAGCGTCGAGGCAGATTTACGCAAGCGGCGGATTGGTGTATGATTTTGAGGGGAAGGCGCTGACGCGGCAGGGAGAGGCTGTGGAGTTGACGGCATTGGAATGCAGGCTGTTGGAATTATTCCTGCATAACAGGGGGATCGTGCTGACGAGGGAGCGGCTGCTTGAGAAAATATGGGATGCGGATGAGCGGTTTGTGGAGGATAAGACGCTCAATGTTACGATCCGCAGGCTGCGTATGAAGGTGGAGGATAATCCGGAACAGCCGGCATATATCAAGACCGTGTTCGGTTTGGGTTATAAATGGGAGGACGGACAGTCATGAAACAGAAATTTCTATATCGGCTGCGAAAAGATACGGATATGATATGGAAAGGCGGTATGGGCGCAGTGCTCATACTGCTTTTGCTGTGCATGGGACTCATGCGGCAGGCAGTGCGGGAGGAGGATTTTTTCGTCAGAACGGATCAGTGCATGAAGCTCGTGGCAGTGTACGGCGTGGCATGTCTGGCAGTATTTGCCGGGGTATATTATATGATTGTGAGGAGTGTGAGCGGCACACTCTGGCAACTGGGAGATATGATTGAGAGCCTGACAGAGGGACAGGTGAAGGAGGTGTTCCCTGTAGCCGGGGATACGATTCTGTCAAGATTACAGAATCAGGTTATGCGGCTGTACGATATTTTGCGCTCTTATGAGGAACGGGAGCAGAAAATGCGCAGGCAGCTTGACGAGAATATCGGTGATCTGGTGCACCAGCTTAACACGCCGATCACGAATATCAGGCTGTATGCGGAATTTTTAAGAAGGGATGACCTGACGGCGACGGAGCGGGAGCGCTTCTTGGGCTGTCTGGAAGAACAGGCACAGAAGCTGTCGTGGCTGGGGGAGAGCTTTTCCAAGATATCCCGCCTGGAAACGGGGATCATCCGTCTGAAACCGGAGCGGCAGGATTTACAGCCCATTATCCTGCGTGCGGTGGGACAGATTATGGAAAAGGCGCAGCGCCGGGGTATGGAGATTGCGCTGAAAGGCGATGTGCAGTCGGAGGTTGTAGCCGATGCGAAGTGGACGGCGGAGGCGGTGTTTAACGTGCTGGACAATGCGGTGAAATACGGGGATAAAGGCAGCGTGGTCGAGATCGAGGTGACGCGGCTGACAAACTATACCGGAGTGGCGGTGAGAAACAGTGGAACGGAGATTGACGGGGAGGAATATCATAATCTTTTCAAGCGCTTTTACAGAGGAAAGGGGAGCGGAGAGGCGGAAGGCTCCGGATTGGGGCTGTATATTGTGAGGAAAATATTGGAAGAAGAGAAAGGATATATCAAGGTGGGGAGAACCAACGACGGGCGGACGGAGTTTGTGTTGTATCTGTATCATGGGTAGTGATGGGTGTGGGAGGCACTATGTTTTAGGGGATGGATATAGTAATTCCCTCGTTTTTTGTAACAGTAGCATGATAATTCACTCATTTTTTTGTAATATAGGTATAATAATTCGCTCGTTTTTTCGCAAAATTGTTGTATTTTCGTGGGAAACGGCATATACTAAGAGCGTAAAAGTAAATTGCTTCGGAAATTAACAAAACGTGTGGGCTTGTCTGCGGGTTTCACTTCGCGAACCCGAAAGGACAGAATGGGGGATGTTATGATATATCTGAAACGTAAAATAGACATTTTCTTAGAAGAGTGGAAGCAGGATGTGCATAGGAAGCCGCTTGTGGTCAAAGGACCCAGACAGATTGGGAAGACGGAATCCATCAGGAATTTTGGAGCAGAGAATTATGAAAATGTAGTCGAGATCAATTTTGTAGAAGAACCGAAGTACAAGCAGGTGATTGCGGATGGCTATAGGACAGCCGATCTGATCAGGAATATCTCGCGAATTGATCCGTCAAAGCGGTTTGTGGAAGGCAAAACTCTCCTTTTTTTTGATGAATTGCAGGAATTTCCGGAGATTGCGACGGCGCTTAAATTTTTTGAGCAGGACGGAAGGTTCGATGTTATTTGCAGTGGTTCTCTGCTGGGGATTCATTATGGCAGAATTGAGAGCAACAGCGTAGGTTATAAGACAGATTATGAGATGTATTCCCTGGATTTCGAGGAGTTTCTGTGGGCGAAGGGATATGACGACATTTTTGTTGAAGATCTGCTTGCGCATATGAAGGAATTAAAACCCTTTAATGAGGCGGAATTGTCAGTCTGTAACAGTTTGTTTCTGGATTTCTGTATTCTTGGCGGGATGCCTGCAGTGGTCAGGGAATATATTGAAAAGGACAGCTTCGAGGGTTCTCTTGCGATACAACGGCAGCTTCTTGCCGATTATGAGGAAGATGTCCGTAAGTATGCGGAAGGTATGGATCAGGCGAGGATTCTTAATGTTTTTCGACAGATTCCGGTACAGCTTGCCAAAGATAATAAGAAATTTCAGATTTCAAAGGTGGCTTCCGGCGCAAGGTTCAAGGATTACAGGGGCTGTATCGAATGGCTGTCAGATGCGGGAATTATCAATGTCTGTTATTGCATGAACTATCCTGAACTTCCGTTAAAAGGTAACATTGATGATACAAAATATAAAATTTATTTTGCGGACAGCGGGCTGCTTGTTGCCTTGTTGGATGAAGAAGCGCAGGAGGATCTGCGCGCAAACAGGAATTTGGGTGTTTATAAAGGCGCACTCTATGAGAACGTGGTGGGAGAGGCTTTTGTCAAAAGCGGTTACGGGCTGTATTACTATAAGCGCGAGGATTCTACACTGGAGGAGGATTTCTTTGTCCGGACGGCACATGATCTGTTCCCGGTTGAGGTGAAAGCGGCAAACGGTAGGGCGAAGTCATTGAGAACCTTGATAAACAGTGACAAATATGAAGATATTCATTATGGTATTAAGCTGATTAGCGGCAATATCGGATATGATAGTCAGATATACACATTTCCGTATTTCTGTGCTTTTTTGATAAAAAGATATCTTAAGGGCAGGATGTGATATGCCGTGAAATGAGTTGCCTATAACAGAAAAAACCAGTATAATGAACGCAGGTTCCGCACTGTGGAACCCGTAACAGAGGAGAAAACGACACGATTCTGATATTGCTGGGGAGGCGTACTGCGATGGAATATGCGGATCATAAGAGCCGATGCGTATGGGCGAATCCGAAGAATGAATTGTATATAAAATATCATGATGAAGAGTGGGGACAGCCGGTGCATGATGATCACCGGCTGTTTGAGATGCTGATTCTGGAATCTTTTCAGGCAGGGCTGTCATGGGAGTGCGTTCTGAATAAGCGGGAGGCGTTTCGGCGGGCTTTTGACGGGTTTGACCTTAATAAAGTATGCGCATATGATGAGGAGAAGATGGAAGCGCTCAGGCAGGATGAGGGGATCATCCGTAATCGTTTGAAGATCAAGGCGGCAGTGAGGAATGCGAAGATATTTCGGGATATTGCGGCGGAGTACGGCAGTTTTTCGGATTATCTGTGGGGATATACGAATGGACAGGTTGTTTATGAGAACGATAAGGTGAGTTCGCCGTTGTCGGATGAGATTTCGAAGGATCTTAAGAAGCGGGGGATGACTTTTGTGGGGACTACGATTGTTTACTCTTATTTGCAGGCGGTGGGGGTTATTTATTCGCATGAGGATGGGTGTTTTCTGTGTAGGCAGGGGATGTAGGCAGAGATGTCAGATTGCATGAAATACTCTCTCGCGCAGGACAGCTTCGAGAGTATTTTATGCAATCTGACGGCGTACAGCTATAGAGAAAATAAATACATAAGACAGGGGTATGATGAACTATGAGAAAAAAGGAATTAGCGTTTGAGGTTATAGAACGGTTGAAAAAGGAGTATCCGGATGCGGCGTGTTCGCTGGATTATGATCAGGCTTGGAAGCTGCTTGTCAGTGTGCGGTTGGCGGCGCAGTGTACGGATGCGAGAGTTAATGTGGTGGTGGAAAAGTTATATGAAAAGTTTCCGGATGTGGCGGCGCTTGCGGCGGCTCCGGTGGAGGAGATTGAGAAGATCGTGCACCCTTGCGGACTGGGAAATAGTAAGGCGCGGGATATCAGCGCCTGCATGAAGATGTTGCAGGAAGAATACGACGGGAAGGTGCCGGACGATTTCGACGCGCTTCTGAAACTGCCGGGTGTGGGCAGGAAGAGCGCCAATCTCATTATGGGAGATGTGTTCGGCAAGCCTGCCATCGTGACGGATACCCACTGTATCCGCCTCTGCAACCGGATCGGGCTGGTGGATGATATTAAGGAGCCGAAGAAGGTGGAGATGGCATTGTGGAAGATTATTCCTCCGGAAGAGGGGAGCGATTTCTGCCACAGGCTGGTCTGGCACGGCAGAGAAGTTTGTACCGCGAGGACGAAACCCTACTGCGACAGGTGCTGCCTTCAGGATATCTGTAAGAAACGTGGTGTTTCTTAATTTTCATGGAGCGGTTCGAGACCGGTAATGTCATTGATGGAGTCGCTGTTTCTGCCTTCTCCGGATAAAACCCTGTGTGTCCGGTAATAGGTGGGCGT
The DNA here is from genome assembly GCA_014804355.1 of Lachnospiraceae bacterium. Taxonomy (GTDB): domain Bacteria; phylum Bacillota; class Clostridia; order Lachnospirales; family Lachnospiraceae; genus UBA3282. The sequence goes on along the minus strand of JAAUZY010000114.1, from coordinate 3,668 downwards.
GCAGCCCAGAAATTTCTTGAATAATTTATTAAAATAACTAGTATTATTAAAACCTACGGACAGCGCCAGGTCAGCGATTGACATAGGAGCGTCCGAGTGCTCAGCCATCTTTTTAGTCGCTTCGAGAATACGATATCTCATCAGGTATTCAAAAGGCGTCATCTGTAATGTGCGTGCAAAACAGCGGCAGCACTCGCTCTTACTGATATGTACACTGCCGGCAATCTCGTCTAAGGAGATTGGCTCGGCGTGATGGGTTCGAATATAGAGCATAGCCTGTTTTACACGCTGCTCATCTAAAGAAACGTGGGGCGGCGGTGCGGTTTCCATATTCGGAAGTTGTCCGACCAGCTCTGACCAGAAACGACACAGATGCCCTTTGGCTGCGATCTCGTAGCCGAAGGGTTTTGCTATGTTGACGGCAATGGCATCGTTAATGGCAGCCAGCATCCGCTCATGCCATGCTTTTTTTTCATCTAATGGAAGCATCTTAAACAGTCGAAAATTCTGAATCGGAAGCAGGAACTGCGTATGCAGGTAACTGCTTTTGTGTCCGAAAAGGAAATCCGGATGAAATACAATCGAATAGAAAGTGCAGTTATTCTGGTCCATGGACTGAATGGAATGCAGGACGCTCTGGTTAATGATAATTCCCTGTCCGGGTTCCAGGGTGTAGCATGCATCATCGGTGGAGACTTCGGCGCGACCGTCATTAATAATCAGAATCTCCATCTCATCATGCCAGTGCCAGCGGATCCGGTTCATATAAGACCTGCTCAGATCCAGATAGTAAACGCCTACAGGGTAATCCAGTGTGCCGAAATCCTTCTTCTCATAGAGATTGTCATAGGTCTTGATCGGATCATCGGAAGAGAGTGCACGGGCGGAACTGTCAGAGGTAATTGCAGTGTCAGTCAATGCCTCATGTGGGGCAGTATGTGTCACGTTGATGTCTATTGCCGCAGGTGTCTGCATGTCGTGCCTCCTTCGCTTAAGTGATTTCGAAACCAACTGTTATGGGTATTATAAATTATCTTAGCATGAACCGATAAGAGAGTCAAAGCATGTTTTATAGTCTTTCGTTAATCTCCAGCTTTCGTTAATTTCGGGTTATTATTCATGGTTATAGCGTTTTGGGGGTGTTTTTGTGTGATAGGGGCAAAGCAGAAGTCGCCGCCGCATATAATAACAGTAGTAATGGTGCGAAATAGAGCGTGGAGGATTCGTATGGACTCTCAGAAGAATGAAAATCTGTTAAATCTGGCATTGGATACGTCGGAAGCGGAAAGGGAGCGGTCATTGGAATTGAACGTAGGATTTGATCGGGTGGAAAAGACGTGGGAAGTGATCGTCAAGTATCATGGTTCGCTGCAGGAACTGACATTAAGGCGCATTGTGGTAGAGGAATTGATTGCGGGCTACGCGATTCTGACAGTGCCGGAATCGGAGATGGATATCCTTACTGAGACAGAGCAGATCGAGTACGTGGAGAAACCGAAGCGGCTTTTTTTCTCCGATCTGGCAGGGAATACGGCCGCCTGCTATACGCCGAACAGTCAGTTGTTCAGGAATCTTACCGGTAAAGGCGTGCTGGTGGCAGTTATCGATTCGGGAATCAGCTACTGGAATCAGGATTTTTGCCGGGCGGACGGGACGACCAGAATCCTGTATCTGTGGGATCAGGTGTTAGGCAGAGAGTTCGACAGCCGACAGATCAATGAGGCGCTTGCCACGGGCAGCAGGGAACTGGCACAGCAGATTGTTCCCAGCGTTGATACCACAGGACACGGAACGGCGGTAGCAGGAATTGCAGCGGGCGGAGGCGGAACAGGTGGCATAGCCTATGCGGGTGTGGCGAGGGAGAGCGATTTGCTGATTGTGCGGCTCGGTACGCCACGGGCGGAATCTTTTCCGCGGACAACGGAACTAATGCGTGCACTGACCTATACAGTCAATAAGGCGATAGAGCTGCAGATGCCGGTGGCGATCAATCTGAGTTTCGGGAATACTTACGGTGCGCATAACGGGACATCTTTGCTGGAGAGGTTTCTGGATAACGTGTCTGAGATCGGCCGCAGTGTGATCTGCGTAGGCAGCGGAAACGAAGGAGCGTCCGGCGGGCATGTGGGCGGCAGTGTGGCGGTGACTGGTCAGTCCGGGACAGGAAGAGCCGCGGCAGGTACAGGCAGTAGATCGGGTGCGGGAAGCCGTGGCGGTCAGTCCGGAAGAGTGTTGACCAATTTGGTCGGTGAAATTGACAATGATGTCATGCAGAATATGACACGTGTGGAGTTAGTAGTGGGAAACTATGAAACAGGCGTAAATATACAGCTTTGGAAGGAATATACAGACCGGTATACTGTCATTTTATTATCACCGGCAGGGGAGTATCTGATTGTGGACACTGACCGATCGGGTAAACAGACTTATCGGTTGGAACAGACACAGATTCTGCTGTATAACGGTGAACCGGCTCCCTATCTGACCAGTCAGGAGATTTATTTTGATCTGTTACCGGCGTCGGGCAGCAGGTATCTGAACAGCGGTATATGGACTTTCTTGTTGGAGCCGATCAAGACCGTTACGGGCAATTATACCTTTTATCTGCCCTCCGGAACGGTGAGGAATGCGCAGACACGCTTTGTCCGGCCGACTCCGGATGTGACGTTGACGATTCCCTCCACCGCTTCTAAAGTAATTACGGTGGGAGCCTATGATCCTGTCTATGAAGCCTATGCGGATTTCTCCGGCAGAGGCTATCTGTATCAGGAGCAGGTCAACAGCCGTACCTCGGATTCTTTCGTGAAGCCTGATTTGGTGGCGCCGGGGGTGAATGTGATGGCGACTGATCGGGATGGAGGTTATTCGCCGGTCACGGGGACATCCTTTGCGACGCCTTTTGTAACGGGGGCGGCGGCACTGTTGATGCAGTGGGGGATCGTGAATGGGAATGATCCGTATCTGTATGGGGAGAAGGTGAAGGCGTACTTAAGGAGAGGGGCGAAGCCGATCAGGGGAGAGACGGAGTATCCGAATGCGAGAGTGGGATACGGGGCGCTTTGTGTCGAGAATAGTCTGCCGCTGTAAATTGGATTTGAAGTGTATGAGATATCCATGTAGCCGCCAACACATTTACGAACTGACACCGAAAAGAAAAATGATGCAAAAATGTTGCAAGGATGATGCAAGAATGATGCATAGGGCATGTATAATAGCAGTATAAAAGGAGAACGCAAGTGAAAGCGTTTGCGATGACAAGACATTATGAGTGTACAAAAGAAGGAAAGAAAAAAGAAAAAGAAGCAACAACGGAATCTGGCGGTACAATCCGTACTGTCACCTACAGCACGGCTGGCTGTTTTTTTGTCTCTTTCGTGTTTTTACACGGAGATTGTTTTCAAGCTGTCAGTCGAAATATTGCACACCGGAAGTTCATTTGTATTTCTGATATTATTCTCGCTCAGCGTAGGAATGGTGGCTTCAGGCATTATTTCGCTGTTGCCGAAAAAAGCAGTGCAGATTCTGATACCATTCTATCTGGGGGTTTTATTTCTCATTTTCGTTGTGGAATTTCTGGTATATAGACAGTTTAAGGTGGCATATGACTTAAATACCATATTGAATGCTGCAACTGACGCACTGGGCGGATTTGGTGCTGACATCAGGCG
>JAAUZY010000113.1 GCA_014804355.1 Lachnospiraceae bacterium | reverse complement strand
TAGTACACCGTCATTGGTAATAAGCAGGAGTCCTTCCGTGTCCTTATCCAGCCTGCCTACCGGAAAAAGATCATTTCGCCTGTCCTCTCCCAGCAGATCAAGTACCGTCCGATCATGTTGATCCTCGGTGGCGGACACTACGCCTGCGGGTTTATGCAGCATGTAATATACATACGGCTCATAGGCACAAAATTGCCCTTTATAAAAGACTTTGTCCTCTTTTTCGTCGATATGCTGTTCCGGTCTGCGGACTGCATGATCATTGACCGTCACCAGACCTGCCTTAATATCCTTTTTGATCTGGCTTCTTGTGCCAAGGTTACAATCACATAGAAATTTATCTAATCGCATTGATCTGTTTGTCTCCTATAGATAACGACATTAAAAATTTCGCTTTCGGGCTTGCAAAAGCTTCCGTATATGGCTCCTACAAGAACCGGATGCAGAATCAAGATTCTCAGCAACATCTGTATAATCACGCTATTCCGAGAATATATATAGAACAACCCGCGGTCTTTTTGAAAGGAACTATGATCATGAGCAAAACCGACAAATTCTACAGAGTTCTCTTTACAGCTCTTGCCCTATACTTAGTCTTCCTGCTGCTGCGTTATCCGGCGCTCTCCTTGGAATATGCTTCTACCGGATTGAACCTATGGTTCACCAAGATGGTTCCCACGCTTCTTCCGTTCATGATTCTCTCCGGCATCATGATCCGCATGAACCTGACGGAAGGCTTTGTCAGTCTGCTGCATCCACTGCTTCATCATATATTCGGCACATCTAAAAACGGCTCCTACACCATCACTATGGGCTTTCTATGCGGATTTCCCATGGGTGCAAGGATCGTGGGAGAACTCTATGAGTCCGGAAAGCTGTCCCGCGAAGAAGGCACAAAGCTACTGTACTTCTGCAACAATATCGGCCCGATTTATTTCCTAAGTTATGTGGTTCCGACTCTTGCCATTGAGAAACCACTCATTCCACTTCTGATCATGTACGGTATTCCGTTGTTATACGGGGTTATACTCTTCCACGCCCCATTACTGCACCATGTGACAATTTCTTTATCAGCGGCCAATCATGGTAATAGTTTACAAAAATGTGATACTTCCATAATAGAGCAATCACCATCACAGCCCAGGCGTATGCCTCTGCTTACCGCCATAGATACTTCTGTATTATCAGGACTTCTCGGTATTGCCAGATTAGGCGGTTACATGGTGTTCTTTAATCTGCTTAACATCGTTTTTGTGCCTTTTGTTCATGTCAACGCTGAATTTCTTAATGTCTACCGGTGTATTCTGGAAATCACAAGCGGCATTGACTATTCCGGTCATTCGCTTTTTTATCCCATTCTCATATTACTGCCTTTCGGCGGATTCTCATGTATTGCCCAGACTTACAGTATGATCCGTCAGACCGATCTGTCCATTCGCCCATATATTTTTCATAAAACGATTCAGACAGCGATCACTGCCGTATGCTATTTTTTATTGTTTATATTTTAGGTCTTCGCTTCCGCCGTCTGCGCCGTTTGCGTTTCGTTCCGCGTATGATCATTATTATGGATACCGTCATGGCAAGAACCAGCAGCGCACATACGATACATACTGTCATGAAATAGCGGAAGGATACCGGTTTATCTACTTCTTCCACAGGCTCCGTTCTGGTGACACTGATACTCACCGGTTCTTTCTTAACAGGCACCACCGTCTTGGATATGCTCTCAAGCGCCCTCTGCGCCATCTGTTTAGCCGCGAGCTCCTCCGCAGTCTCATAATCCATGGATGGCAGAGAAATCATGTTGCTGGCGGTATATAAGTCAAATCCGTTGTATCCGTTGACTATGATCTGCGGCATGACACGGGGTGGAACCTGCAGGGTAAAGCTGAAAGTGTCTCTGCTCTTATCCGGCCAGCGCTGCAACTGTGAAAAATGTTCCCCGTTGTCATAGCTGTAAGTATAATACAGCATACCGCTGTCATAATCCGCTGCAGATACCTGAACCGTCACTTCACCGGTCTCCGTGTTCTGATCCGTCACTTCGATCATACAGATATCCGGCTCGGTTCGATCAGGCGCGACCACATGAGTAGGTACATCTACATGCACATTCTCATAATTACTGTAATCTACTCCCAATATCTCTGATCGAAGTCTGAAATATTTGGCCACAGCCGTGGCATCCAGTCTTCCGAAATCCTGCAGTTTCTCATTATGGTCATAGAAGGGTTTATCGTTCTCCTGATCCAAATGACAGTGTTCAATGAGAACACAGGGAATATCTCGCTCCGTGGCGTGACGGATGATACCGTAATAATCAGTCCCCTTATCATTCAGCCTGGTCTTAATACCTCTGGAATAGAGTCCCATATCCTGCAGCATATCGATCTCCACGCTGGCAAAGCTGTATCCTTTGCTGTAGTTCTCACCAAACGCCGACACCCAGCATTCCGCGCCGAACAGCGTGTGATATGCCGACAGATTAAAATGCAGACAGAATATAAAATCAGCGTCCACACTCTTGGCAAATTCGCAGCGTTCCTCCAAATCCAGCTCCTGATCTCCGTTTCTTGTAAGGTAAACGGTGATGCCCTCATACTTTTCCAGTTCCTCTTTCATGGCATTCGCCACAACGATTGTCATTTCTTTCTCGGTATAATCCTCGTACTCACCACCCAGATTTTTCCCACCGTGTCCCGGATCTATAACGACTACGATCTGTTCCTGCTCTACCTCTGTGAATCCATCCTGCACTTCATCTCTCACACCGTATTCAGTTCCGGTTTCTATGGTTCCGGCAGCAATTTCTTCCGCATGTACGGCACATTTCCCCAACGGCAGAAATAAACATGCACAGACAAATAGTATCGCTGTTAGAAAACGAAAACTAACACACTTATAAATTTTATTTATAATCGCGATATTACAGCATTTCAAACTGTTCCACCTCGTTCTATTTCCTTAATCAAGTAGGAAATCGCTGTCTTTTCCTACTCACTGTGCAGGGTGCATACCGCACAGCGGCTGATTTCCCTATATCCCCTGCGCATAATATACAAGCCGGCTTCCCAGGAAACCGGCTCACATACTTCATCTTATATCGGTATATTTATCATCATGCCGTATTACATCAGATCCAGCTGCACTGGCTCTGCTTCGCCCTCTGCCTCTTTCAGCATCTGCTCCACCTGCACCGGACGCAGTTCCGCACGATTCGCCTTCACGGTCTCATTATACCCGTTAATCGTGTTATAGAAACTCTCATAATGCTCCGTCGTCGTTGCCAAAGTTGCCGTCATGGCACTCTCCAGATTGGCCAGCATATCATCCAGATACTGCATGGCAGATGTACGAACCCCATTGGCTTCCGCCGTAGCGGTGTTAAGAATATCCTGCGCCTGCATGGTCGCCATGCGAACTACTTCATTCGCCTGCGCATAAGCCTGTTGCATGATCTCATGCTCATTGATCAGTTCCGTAGTCTGTACGGTTGCATCTTTAATGAGTGCCTCCGCCTTGGAGCGCGCATCATTCAAAATAGCTTCCTTATTGGAAATAATCTTCTGATAACGCTTGATCTCATCCGGTGTCTTCATGCGAAGCTCACGCAGAAGCTCATCAATTTCTTCCTTGTTGACAATAATATTTGTTTTGGATAGAGGCTGATATTTACAGCTGTCAATATAGTCTTCAATTTCGTCGATAAGTTGTTCGATTTTACTGCTCATCTTTACTCCTACCTGTTATGCCCATATTTTTCATAGATTAATTTGCCGACAAACTCCGGTACACACTGGGAAATATCGCCGTTGAAGCTGGCGATCTCCTTAACCGTCGAAGAACTCAGATACGCGTATTCCAAACTGGTCGTTAAAAACATCGTGTCAAGATCTCCGCCGGAGAATTTCCGGTTAGTCTGTGCGATCTGAAGCTCATACTCAAAATCCGTAAAAGCACGTAATCCTCTGATCGCCACATGTATGTTCTGTTCTCTTGCATAATCAATCAACAGACCACTAAAGGAATCAATCTTTACATTTGGGATATCCTTCGTCGCCTCTTCTAACATCTTAACACGTTCTTCCACAGAAAACAATGGAGTCTTTGTTTTATTATTTAGCACACTGACCGTCAATTCATCAAAAATTTCAGCCGCCCGCTTGATAATATCTAAATGTCCGTATGTCACCGGGTCAAAACTTCCCGGATAGATTGCTGCACTCATAAAACAGTTATGCCTTTCTGAAAAGTAAATTTGCTTCGCAACATTAACAAATCAAATAAGTTCGATTTCGAGATTTATTTCGTAAACCCGAGAAATGAATAGTCTTTGTATCAATAATAAAACAATTTTGTGAAAATGTCTTTACTTATTTTTCAATTTATGCATTTTTTTACAAAAATATGGCAATTCATGCCTTCCGACAGAAAATATGTTTGTTAGTCTTGTAGCATTTTTCCTTCGTAATACAGAATCCCAACTGATCAAGATAGGTAAAATCCGTTTCAAGAGATGCCTCTGTGACAATCAATGTATTCTCTGTCACATACGGAGCGCCTGTCAAAACCCGAAACACTTGTTTGTCATATCCGCAATTATAAGGCGGGTCCATGAAAATCACATCCGCCTCCTTCTCGTGAATTCCCGACAAGGCACTTAGGACATCCTGTTTTAAGATAGTTGCCCGATCCATGAGTCTTGTAAACTGTAGGTTATCCGTAATACAGGCAATTGCATTTCTGTTATTTTCCACAAAATAGGCATGTCTTGCGCCTCTGCTGAGCGCCTCAATCCCGATCCCGCCACTGCCGCTGTACAGATCAACAAAGACAGCGTCCGCAAGATACGGCTGCAACATATTAAAAAGTGTTTCTTTGATCCGATCCGTGGTAGGTCTGGTGTCCATATTCTCCGGCGTTTTCAACCGTAAGCTTCTTGCTGTTCCCGCGATCACTCTCATATTGCAGATATTCCCTTTCTAAACTCGTACCTTTACGCCTTTGCTGTCACGTTTGCCCAATTTCAGTTTGTTCAGTTCCAGTTCCCTGCCGCCGTATTCAATGCTCTGTTCTATTGCATTACGTGTATAGTGGACGGCTTCCAGACTGTCCTTTGCTCCCAGCTTCATGCCCCGCACACCGATGGCTCCCTTCTTCTTCTCCGGAATCTCTTCTACCGGGAAACGTAAGAAATATCCTTCTGCGGACTGCAACACGATATTGCGTTGCTCCGTAAACGTCACGACACTTATAACCTCATCGCCTTCCATCAGCTTCGTAGCCGCCACTGTTCGCTTCGCTACGTCAAACTCTCCGCCATCCACTACTTTAAGCATCGCCTGCTTCGTTGCGAAGATCACACGGTAGAGATTTAAATCACTCTGACTCGCAACATATACAATATTCTCCTTGGATGAATCATAGTTGCTGACATTATCTACCGGCACTCCTTTGTCCCTGAATTTCCCCATTGGCAGATCCATCATTTTCAGCGTGTGAAGCTGTCCTGTGTTGGTAAACAGACATACCTTGCCCGTATTTTTACAGACAAAAGCATATTTATTCTCACTGTCTGCCGCTTCCTTATTCCGCTCATAAGTGGCGACATCTATCGTTCTGGCATAACCGAAACGGTCCATTAGGAAGACGATATCCATCTCTTCGATCTTCTTCTCCACATAGACGGCCTCGCTCTCCGTGGTAATCTGGGTTTTTCTGGGCGACTTATACTGTTCCTTAATCTCATCCAGCTCATTAATGATGACCTGCGCCATGGAATCTCTTCTGGCTAATATATCCTCATATCGATAGATATTCGCCATCGTCTCCTCGTGTTCGTTGATAAGCGCCTCGATCTCTAAACCGATCAGTTTATAGAGTCTCATATCCAGAATCGCATTCGCCTGCTTCTCCGTAAACATCAGCTGCGTTGCCATAATCTTTGATTCCTTGGATTTAAACTTGATCCCGTCGATTTTACCCTCAATCAGACATGCCTTGGCCATCGCTCTGTCTTTAGAGCCGCGTAGGATCTCGATAATCAGATCAATCACGTTACAGGCCTTGATCAGCCCTTCCTGAATCTCTTTGCGCTCTAATTCCTTCTGCAGCAGATTGGTATATTTTCTGGTGGCTACTTCGTACTGGAACTTCACACTCTCCTGTATGATCTGCTTTAAGCCCATCGTCTCCGGTCTGCCGTCAACGATCGCAAGCATATTGACACCGAAAGTATCCTCCAGGCGGGTTTTCTTATAGAGCATATTTTTGAAATTCTCGACGTCCGCATCTTTACGCAGTTCGATAACGATCCGGATACCTTCTTTGGAAGACTGGTTCGTGATATCTACGATATCCTGCGTCTTCTTTGTCTCCGCCAGCGCCGCAACGTCCATCAGGAATTTACCGATATTGGCGCCGATCATCGTATAGGGAATCTCCGTGATCACCAGATTCGTCTTGCCGCCCTTGGCCTTCTCAATCTCCACCTTACCGCGAATCTTAATCTTACCGGTTCCTGTCTCATAGATATCTAATAATTCATTTTCATTGATCACAATACCGCCCGTGGGGAAGTCGGGACCCTTTACATAGCGCATCAGCTCTCTTGTGGTAATGTTCTCATCCAGCATATATGCTTTGGTCGCATTGATCACCTCCGCCAGATTATGCGGCGGCGTGCTGGTCGCCATACCGACGGCAATACCCTCCGAGCCGTTGACCAATAAATTAGGGATCTTGACGGGCAGAACGCTTGGCTCTTTCTCTGTCTCGTCAAAATTGGGGAGAAAGTTAACCACATCCTTATCCAGATCTGCGAGAAACGCTTCCTGTGTGATCTTTTCCAGACGCGCTTCCGTATAACGCATGGCAGCGGCACCGTCACCCTCAATATTGCCGAAGTTACCATGTCCGTCAATGAGCGGAAGCCCTTTCTTGAAATCCTGCGCCATAACCACCAGTGCCTCATAGATGGAACTGTCGCCGTGGGGATGGTATTTACCCATGGTATCGCCGACGATACGCGCTGATTTACGATAGGGCCTGTCAAAGCGTATCCCCAGCTCATACATATCGTACAGCGTCCGCCGCTGCACCGGTTTAAGTCCGTCCCTTACATCCGGAAGCGCTCTGGCGATGATTACGCTCATGGCATAGTCTATATAAGATTTCTGCATTACTTCGGAATATTCCGTTTTAATAATTCTGTCGTTCATACTCATACCGATTGACCGCTCCCTTTTTAGATATCCAATTCCGCATCCTGTGCATGCCGATATATAAATTCTTTACGGGGCGGTACTTCAGTCCCCATTAAAAGTTCCGTTACCTCCGAAGCCATGCGGGCATCCTCGATCTCCACCAGCTTAAGCAGTCTTGTGTCAGGGTCGAGCGTCGTCTCCCAAAGCTGTTGCGCATCCATCTCTCCCAGACCTTTATATCTCTGTAAAGTAAACGGACCCTTGTGCTTCTTGCGGTATCGTTCCAAAGCCTTATCGTCATAGAGGTATTCCTCTTCTCCTTTAGACGGCATTGCCTTATACAGCGGCGGCATGGCAATATAAACATGTCCCTCATAGATCAGCTCCGGCATAAACCGATAGAACAATGTAAGAAGAAGCGTGGAAATATGGGCACCGTCTACATCCGCATCCGCCATAATAATAATCTTATCATAGCGCAGCTTACTGATATCGAAATCATTGCCGTATCCTTCAGAGAATCCACATCCAAATGCATTGATCATCGTTTTGATCTCGGCATTTGCCAGAATCTTATCGATACTCGCTTTCTCTACATTTAAAATTTTACCGCGGATCGGCAGAATCGCCTGAAACATACGATTTCTCGCCATCTTGGCGCTGCCTCCGGCGGAATCACCCTCTACGATAAAAATCTCACACTTAGCGGCCTCCTTTGATTCACAGTTCGCCAGCTTGCCGTTGGAGTCGAAGGAAAACTTTTGCTTGCTGAGCAGATTAGTCTTTGCCTTTTCTTCCGTCTTACGAATCTTCGCCGCCTTCTCCGCACAGCCGATAATACTCTTTAATGTTTCCAGATTACGGTCGAAGAAACGTACGATCTCATCTCCGGTCACCTTGCTCACGATCTTCGCCGCATCCTGATTATCCAGCTTGGTCTTAGTCTGTCCCTCAAAACGCGGATCGGGATGTTTAATGGAAACCACCGCGGTCATTCCGTTACGCACATCAGCCCCGGTGAAGTTGACATCCTTTTCTTTTAGAATGTTCAATCCTCTTGCATATGTATTGATCACGTTGGTAAACATGGTCTTAAAGCCGGTCAGATGAGTCCCGCCCTCGGCATTATATATGTTATTACAAAAACCAAGAACATTTTCATGGAATTCATTTACATACTGCAGGGCGACCTCCACCGTGATCCCCTCAGACTCTCCCTTGTAGTAGATCACATCGTGTATCGTTTCCTTGGATTTGTTCATATCCTTGATGAAACCTACGATTCCCTCGGGCTCATGATACTCCAGATGCTCTACTTCGTCCTTACGCTTATCTTCATAGATGATGGTCAGTTCCGGATTGAGATATGCAGTCTCGTGGAGACGGCTCTTGACCTCATCCTCCTTAAATCTCGTCCGGTCAAAGATCGTGTCATCCGGCAGGAAATTGATGGTAGTGCCGGTTTCTTTTGTTTTGCCCACAGCCGGCAGAAGTCCATTGTCCAGTTCCATCGTGGGAATGCCCTGCTCATAGTGGTCTTCGTAGATAAATCCGCCCGTTTTGACCGTTACATGCATATATTTGGAAAGTGCATTGACTACAGAGGAACCGACCCCGTGTAATCCGCCGCTGGTCTTGTATGCTTCATTGTCAAACTTTCCGCCTGCATGAAGCGTTGTAAACACCAATCGCTCCGCGCTGATCCCTTTTTCATGCATTCCCACCGGAATGCCACGCCCGTTATCCGATACCGTTGCCGAACCATCCGCCTCCAGCGTCACACGGATCGTCGTACAGAATCCTGCCAAATGCTCATCCACTGCGTTATCCATGATCTCATAGATCAGATGATTCAGACCCTTGGTAGAAACACTGCCGATATACATTCCCGGTCTTACACGAACTGCCTCGAGCCCCTCCAGCACGGTGATACTGGAGGCATCATAATTATTTGCCGTATTTGTCTTCGCCATAGATCAACACCTCACATTTTCGGGATTTCGCACACAAATATAGAACATATTATCAGAATTTCTCACGAAACATATTTTACCATATATTTAGTATTTTGCAAAGCAAAATTACTATATGTAGTATAGCATATGTAGTATAGCAATCCGTAACAATTCCGCTATTATGATACATACTCTATCATATCCTCAGGGAGGTACTTCCGGATTATCTCTTCCAACATCACGAAATCGATCGGCTTCGAAAGATAGTCCTCAAATCCTTCGCTAAGGTATTCTTCTTTAGCACCTACGATTGCATTAGCGGTGAGTGCGATCACTACGGAGCGATTCTTTATATACTCTTCGATCTGCTGCATCGCGCGCAGCGTCTCTATACCATCCATATCGGGCATCATGTGGTCTAATAGGATAATATCATAGTGGTTTCGTCTGACTTTCTCCAGACATTCCTGACCGCTTCCGGCCGAATCAAACTGCACTTTGAGCTTCTTTAGCAGTCCCTTGACCACGGTAATATTGACCCTGTTATCATCAACCGCCAGAATCCGTGCCTTAGGAGCAATATACTCCTTTCTTTCCCGGGCCTTCTCCTCACTCATCTGTATGGCGTTTGTCTTATAGTCACCCAACGGCTCACTACCTATAGTTTTTTGAGGGATCACAAAGGAGAAGCTGCTTCCTTTGCCATAACAGCTGTCTACAGTCAGTTCGCCACCCATCATTTCCACCAGACGCTTCGCAATGCTTAAGCCCAGACCTGTTCCTTCTACACTCTTATTCTGCATAAGATCAAGTCTGGTAAACGGATCAAAGAGTTTATGCAGTTCCTCCTCCTTAATTCCTATACCGGTATCAGAGACTGTGACCCTAAGATCGATCATACCGCCGTCACTGCCTATGGAATCTACTTTTAACGTGACATTTCCTTCTTTTGTGTATTTGACTGCATTAGTCAACAGATTAGTCATACACTGCTTAATTCGTATATCATCACCATGAAGTTTGTTCGGCAGCTTATCGTCCGTTACTACCCGGAAATAAAGATTTTTCTCCTCAGCCCGCATGGATATCATATTTTCCACATCTATAAGCAGTCTGCCAAGATTATAGTCGTTCTCCACAATCTCCATCCTGCTTGATTCAATCTTAGACAGATCAAGAATATCATTGATAATTGACAGAAGTGTTCTGCCCGCGCTGTTGATATTCGACGCATATTCCCTGATATTATCCGATTCCGTCTCCCGCAGGATCATTTCATTCATCCCTAGAACCGCATTAATCGGCGTTCTGATCTCATGAGACATACGTGCAAGGAAAGTACTCTTCGCTTCGTTGGCACGTTCCGCATCCTCTTTCAGCTCAATAAGCTGCTTCGTGTACAGATAGTTGTCCGTCATATCGGAAATACGATACAAAATACCTACTTTTCTCCGATTGTCATCATCAATCTCACTTCTCTGCCACTTATAAAATCTGCCCCTCAGCATAAACCCATCGTTCTGCGCTTCCATAAACTGCAATACATGCTCGGAAACTTCAGACTTATCATTCCAGTTGATCTTCGGAAAAATCAACTCCGCCTCATGGTTAGAGTACACGATGTTTCCAAGGTCATCGACGACAAGAATTCCTTCCCGTATCTCATCAATTACCCTGTCCTTGGCACCTTGCACCGTATCAAACAGTCGGTAATGATACATGACCAGCACGAGCAGTGATTCGGTAATCATCATGGAAAAAGGATACGGATCATAATATCCCACCACTCCCATCAGACGCAGTATCCAGAATCCGATCGGCAGCAAGGAGGCTCCGAAAATTAACAGCAGCTCGGGACGTTTCTCTCCCTTATGCTCCAGTACGGACTGGATCATGATCCCTGCGATAACACATCCGAGCACCGCAGTGGTTGCAGCCCACCAATAATAAAATATACCGGGCTCATAAATCCACAGATAGATCCCGTCACTCACGGAATAAGTTATACTTTTATAGTATAACGTGTGATAATCTATGGTAAACACAAGAGACAGAACCAGGATATGATCGACAGTATAGAATCCTTTGATGAAACGAATGCTTTTATCATTCTTGTGGTTGCTGTACAGACATGCAAAATACAGGAAACTCAAAAGCCCCATGGTTGTACCGATATACTCCATCTTGACCGCAAGCCGCGTTACCTCCAGACTCTTACTCTGAAGTTCAAAGAAATACCCCGCCACATCCATAAATGTAAAAAGCGTCCCCGCAAACAGAATCTTCTGTTGTTCCGAAGGTTTCGCCACGTAAATTAACATGATCATGATAAAGCAGACAATAAGACCTGCTCCGTGCACTGTCACCATTATATTCATAACAAACCTCAATATGTAACTTTAACTTTTATAACATTATACCGCACTTTATATATTATATCGGACAATATCGCGTGAGACAAGTTTATTGTTGTTACCGATAACCCCCCGCCGCGCACTTACTGTATGGTGTTATCTGCACTCTTCTGCCACTTCATATAAATATTCTCTGCTGCGCTTGCCTGTCCGCACAAGAATCTGCATATACATCAGCAGCGGCACCACCGAAGCCGCCAGATCTCTGTGTATTCCCGCCGCCTGTGCAAATTCTTTGATTGTGAAATCGTGTTCCAGCTCATAGGGTACGAGCTGTATGAAATCCTCTGTCCGTTCAATCAACACCTCATCATAAAGATTCTTCGGCATTCTGTCGTAACGGCTGGATCCTCTTTTTTTGTCCTTGCTCCACCCGTTGAGCAGCCGATACTCTTCCATATCCAGTAAAGGAAAAACAAAGGACAGATTAGGATGTCCCAGATATTGTTTGATCTTGTACAGTTCCGGAAAGGCATGATAGACATTCCCGGTTACCGGAGATTTATGTTTTTTCGATAATTCTCCAGACTCTTCATCCATCCAGATCAGCCATTTATAATGGGGAATCGGCAGTACTACCGTTACCGGATACAGCGGCAGATACGCCGCCAGTTTCGGACGCAGTTTATTAAAATTCCCGTTCTGAATCTCTATAATCCGTTCCCCTGTATAGATATCCGCTATATATCCTTCAATCGGCACTTCATGATAATCCTCGTTGGGTTCGTAGTACAGCTTCATCACCGCATGCACGGTCTTCTCCTGAAGAGTTCCGAATCCATGAGGATCATTCTGTTTCAAAAGCACCTTTAATTTTGCCCGTTCGAAAGCCTCTCTATCCAAAATATTCACAGTCAGTTCTCCACGTATGATCATTTTTTAATAGTATATCAGATTTCCTCCTATCGAACAAGCGTTTCCATCTCTCCCGAATATCCGGAATATATTTGGAATATCTGAAAAATGAAAACTTTCCGAACTTTGCGCGAAGCAAGATTTTCAGGGTAACTGCAACACCTCTTGAAATGCCCCAAAGCAACACTTTCTGAGACTTTTGGATGGTGAAAAAGAGAGTGGTTTTGCGTACAGGATGCAGTAAAAAACGCATT
>JAAUZY010000112.1 GCA_014804355.1 Lachnospiraceae bacterium | reverse complement strand
TAGTGGTGGAAGAAGCGGATTGCGAAACTCTATAAAAAGATGCCAGTCTTCTTTTAATATAGATACAACAGGACCTTCCTTCTGTATTTCCATACTTTCAAAGCCTCGTTCAGCACATTTATTCTTAATTATTTTATCTAAAAGAATCTTATTTTCTGTTTTCATAATGTACCTCGGTTATTCATACAGACTATTTTTCAAAACATCATCATCCTTTGCCATCATTCGTCACCTCTTACGTAAATAATTTGTGTTTTATGCATACTTAATTCTCACATTTGGATGACACTGTATCTAAAATCTTTATCACTTCTTCATATTGTTTGTCTTGAATTATTTTTTTAACTTCATTAATAACCGAGTTAAAATCTTCATATACTGTATCTTTCAAAAAGACTTTTTCTACTATCTCTTTATAAATACTTGAAACATGCCAATCTGTCCATTCTTCCTTATAACTTTCTTCCTTAAATTCAACCGCAAGCATAAGCATTGCCGCCATAAATTTACTACGTCGTGAAATTGCGGTTGTTGCATTTTTAATATATATATCAACATTTTCATTTATTACTTTGTATTGTAATTTATTGTCATCATTAGATTTGCTTCTATCCTCGCCTTTGTTATCTAGTTTTAAATTTCTGACATAATATTCATTTTCTTTAGCATATACATAATCCCATAGGAAAAAAATATTGATGTATTTATTAAAGCTTTCCCTTTCCCAACCAGTAAAATGCTCTGTAGCAAAAGCTTTCTTCTCTTCCTTTGATGATTTTTTGCTGTTCCCCAACTGTAGCCTTTCTTCCAATTCAAAATTATTTTTCTTTAAATAACAGAGTGAGCCATCCATACAATCGTTAATGTCTTTGTCAAATCCCCTGAAGCGATTAAAATATGCCGGCACTAAAACAAAATTTCCCATTTGATGTGCTATCCTGCACAACTCATCAACTTTATCTTTATTTTCTTCACTCGTATCTTTAAAATATTTAATATTTCTTTGATACGAAGCAATAGTATTCATAGTGTCTCCACCCAATAGCAACCTTTCTTCAGCAAATAAAAAACCTATAGAGAATCTCCCCCATCCATTTTCATAAACACCAATATCCTTTTCCAGACTATTTCCCAAACTAATTCTCTTTCCCCATAAAATATAATAAATTCCGCGCACAAAAGGATTAGACTTACCACGAGCATTATTAGAATCATCTAAATGTATTCCCTTTTTCTTTTTCCAATCATCCCATTTATCATAATCAAAGTCATCAAAAAACTCTTCATTATCTCGTATATCATCAAATAATTTACCCATTAGTCCTATTGCATCTGTATCCTCATATTCATATTTATTAATGTTTTTAATACATTGCTCCAGACATTTAAAATCGAACTTTGCCAATTTAATATATTTTTCACTCATTTCCCATCACTTCCTTTTCCTTTGCAACTTCCCATCACTTTCTATAATAACACTTCTCCCAATACCCTTTCCCGATTAATTTCTCTCCTGCTCTCCGTCCGCAAAATAACCTGTAATCCCTAATATCCCACGTCTCATATACTCGCTTAAAAGATTGAGATTTACGCCCTAATTCTCCTGCTTTCCTCACTTTTTTATTCGCCTGCCGCTTTCCAAACTTCCCATATCCACAACACTTTATAACAGGCGTACGCTTATAACTCCGACTCATAGTCCCTCCACATAAATAACCTCTTCCGTCTCCACACAGAACGCCGCCAGTTTCCCTCCTGCCACACAGGCACAGTCCAATGCAATATGTCCGTTCTTTCTGTACACTTCCGGTTTTCTCCAGCCGTCAATATAAACAGTCGGAGTATGTCCTGTCACCAGAAAAATACTTTCATCAGGATAATATCTTTTAGCGTAATCCGCCCGTCCTTCCAGTAATTCATACAGCTCATATTCATTCAAATCCTTATCCTGAGAAAAATCCGAAAGTCCGGCATGAACCAATCTGTATTCCTTTCCGCCGTTTTCTATCACTTCATATACAGACGCTCCTTCTATGTAATCCAGCACATCCATTTTTTCAGAATAACCCAATTCTCTGAATTTTTCTGCCGTAATCTGTCCACCATCTTGAATCCATAAATTATAATCCAAAAGGAACTCTGATGTCAGATGGGTATCGTAGTTTTCCTTTGTGATCTCCACAGACAGTTTTTTCATAAGCGTATACATGATAAAATCATGATTGCCCAGAATAAAGATAACATTAGGTCGCTTCATCATATCCTGCAGGACTTTGATCGGTTCCGGTCCACGGTCTACGACATCACCCAACACATACAATTCATCCTCATCGGAAAATTGAATTTTTTCAAGCAGCATTTGATACTGATCATAGCATCCGTGTATATCAGACACAATATATCGCATATCAGAATCTCCCTTTGCTATTTTTCTTTGAAACATTCAAATAATGTTCCATCTCTCTCCGCAGAGCAATAAATTGCTTCTGCGTCTGTGGATTCCGGCTCTCAAATTGCAGCAACTTTTCCAGATAACCATCATTTTTTACAATACGAAGACTCTCTGAAAACACAAGCTCGTATACTAGGGAAATATGTCCTACCAGATGATCGACCGGATTCTGCTTTATTTGTCTCGGAGTTGCACGGTGTGCAAAAAAGTTATCCATGACCGCCTCCGTCACAACGGCATTTTGTACATCCTCTATTGTTGTATTATATATTTCTTCCAACGGGGTCTCAGCATTCACCCTTAAAATATCAATTTTGTCCGCATCCCTTAAAACGTGGCAAAATCTTTCTGTACGTTCATCCAGCTCCTCCGGAAGGCGATATGCATTGTGCGTCATAATTGCCGTCTCCAACAGCGAATCCTCCGCTCCATCCTTGATATAATCCCGAATTTTGTTTTCACTGCCAAATAGTATCTCTGCGCCCAATTTTGCGTGGTCAACTGACTCTGCATCATTAAAAGTATCATACCTCCTGAGCTGTTCAAATCTTCCCACATCGTGCAACATGCCAAGAAGCCATGCCAGTTCCACCTCCTCTATGGGTAAATTTTCTGATCGTGCAATCTGCTCACACAGGCCGGCCACACGGTATGTATGCGCAATTTTTAATTTAACCTTCACATTAGTGGAATCATAGGCATTCGTATATTTCCGAAAGATGTTTTTTACCTGTTCTCTGTCTATCATCATGTCCGTCCCTCCTCGCCACAATCTCTTGAGCTTTTCTATAACTATAACATAGAACGAAACATTATGGGTAATTACTGACCCATCACCTCTTTCACCTGCATTAAGGCCTCCGGCTCTCCGCTCGCGATACGGTCTCTGAATGCCTGAATCCTGCTTTCCTCGCGCATCGTCTCTTCCATTCTTGCTGCGTTTTCCAATTCCTCTGCGGTAAACAGTTTTCTTCGCTCCTGCAGGATACTGATATAATGATCAAGCATGCGTTCCATAGGCTGCATGCCGTCCGGTGCAAGGGGGTTCCGAATATCTCCGGCACCGCTTAAATCTTTGATATTCTCCGGTGAAATATCCCCGTCAAAAAACACCTGAAAATGCTCCTGTTCAATCCATTGCAGATGCTCTTCGGGACTATTCCAATAATGGGCAAACACCCCATCCCCAAAAGATTCCAATAAGAAGACCGGTACATAGTCTTCATAAGGTTTTCTGCCTCTGGCCACGTTCAAGCCTCTGTCGGGAAGCAGAAATACATTTTCCCTTCCCATCCCGAGTTCAAACAATGTACTTAGTTTCTTGACGATCGGCTGTTCAATCGGCAGAAGACGTTCCATATTATCGTCTTTGATCAGCTCCCGTATGAACTTATACTTTCCGCCACAAATCACACCCTTATCATTAAGCCTGATAATCGTGCCCTTTAAGGGCCTCCAAAGACTGAACATCGTATCCGCATATAAATTTCCGCCGGTCAAGACACAATCCCTGTCATGCCATCTCCGATACTCGTCGTGCACCACCTCATTGCCGCGATATGGTACTTTGGGACTGTGGACATCGTAATCAATCCACTCCTCTATTTTTCTTCTGATCGGCTCATAAATTTTATTGCACATCATATTTCCCTCTCTTTCTGTTTTGCAGTTCCGCTATATATTTTTTATATTGTTTATTATAAAAAGCGAGAAGACGGTTTTTTCCACCTTCTCGCTTTTTATACATTTTTACAAAAAATTATCTTTTTTAAAATCTGCTGTTGATTATTTGGGCAAGCTCCCCTACGTGTGGCTTCAGAAAATCAGGCAGATTTTCCTCGATGACTCTCCATTCGTTCCCCACTTCATTCTTGTCTGGTTTTACGTCGACAAGCTCCCAGAATTTGGGGTAATCGCCGTCCTCGCCAAAGGTTATCATTTTCCCGTTAATTATGAGCCGAAGCACTCCGTCATACTCTGCAAATAAAATTTCTTCAATATTGTTTTCGTCAAAGAACTCATCCGCTATCGCAAACATTAACTCGTCCATATCTCCATCATACAAAATCAACTCTTCTTCAAAAGAACCGTCTTCATTTACTCTTGTAATAGAATATATTAGTGCGCCTGTTTCCTCATCATCACCTAAAAATTGCAACTCAGCATCGTTGCTCTGAAGCTCGTCAATAATTTCCTCAATCGTCAGTTTTCTCATTTTGCGCCTCCTATTTTATCCCATACTTCACATTTAGATTCTTTATCTTCTCTATCACATCATTTCTCACCTCTTCCGGTGCAACCACCTCTACCCGGTCGCTATACTGAAGCGCCCAGTGCACCATCGCAAACGGAGAACATTCCACCTTTACAATATCATCATAAGGCGCCGCTTTTTCAGTCTCCACAAACCGAAATTGATCCCCGAACCAGTCATGCAAAAAGGTATAATCAGCTCTGATTCGTCTTGAAGGATCATCCTCCCTCTTAGGACTTTTTATCTTTAACGTGATCCATACCGGCTTATCATAGGACATGTTCATATGCTTTAACTGAAAATCCTCTGTCCATTCCATCGGCAGATTATCGACATCTTTCTTCGGAATTCTCGGCAGTCCCTTAATACCCAAATTCTCATTTTCTTCCGGGATTTTAATGTCCGTCATCAGATCAATTCTCCAGATGGACATATTTCTTACTGTTTCCCCTTTTATCACTATTTCTTTACAAGCCAATAAGTAATACCGTCCCCCGCTCGCCACAATATAATAAGGACTTACCGTATCCAGCCTGTCCCTGACCGGTTCCAGCTTTTTCCGATAGGTATATCCATTAAACCGGAATGAGACTTGTACATTATTATCGATCGCTTTTTGAATCGTTAATAAGTTTATCCTCAGCTGCTCCCTGTCTGTAAGCTCCGGCTCCATCACCTTACATATCTGTTTCGGACCTTTTTTATAAAAAATAGTCGTCAGATTTTGTTCCACTTTTTCTATCAGACGACCAGCAGATTTCGTATCTAATGTTTTCGTAGACAGGATACCCTCTATGAGGCTGTTAATCTCGTCATAAGAAAAGGTTCTGTTGTAATACAAACCATTAATGCGCATAGGCAGATCGACAAATCCTTCATACTCTTTATCCGTGCCGAAATCCGCCTCATCATAGTCTTCTGCATCATCCCCAAAATATTTTTTAAAATCGTGAAAATAGATCTTCCAATCTTTTTCCTGCTTATATCCAAACTCACCACTGTTCATCGCACGAGCCATATCTTTGATCAGTCTGTTAAAGGTCTCCTTGTCGCCTATAAATTCTTCAAGCGATTCTCTCATTTCAGCCTGCGTTGTGGGATGATCCTTGTCCGTATTTCTTTTCAAATACTCCCAGATCTTATACATTCTTTCAAATCTTGCAGCTTTACGCAGTTTTCTCTTTCCCATGTTTTTCTCGCCTTCTTCTGGTGTCTGCCCTTATAAATATTCTTTGAATGCATCTTCAAACAAAAGTTTCAGCGTATTCAGCAGTTCCTCCTGAAAAAACATTTCTTTTGACCAATTTAGATTTTCCCGCTCGTTCCGCTCTTTGATTTTTTCAAAATACGCATTTCGCTCTGCGACTAACTCTGGACCAGGATATTCGGGGGATAGGTTTATATGAAGTATGTCTCTTAATCTGAGCGCTTCCTTATCATGGTACACAAATTGCCCTCCTTGCACTTTCATATCCATATAAGTCTCCGGATATTTCTCCATCAGGTCAAAAACACGATCATAATAAGTCAAATTAGGATTGATTCCCCACCGAAACACTACACCCTGCGCTTCCTGCCGGATGACATGCTTGTTGAAAAAAAATGCTGTATCGCTAATAATCTTATCTAACTTACCTGAAATTTCTGCTACTTCCGGGTCAATACTCATAATCGTTTCTTCCGGAAGAACAGCCATTAATTTAGGCTTTAATTTCTTCGCCTCTGCAATCTCCTGTTCATCCATATACAAGGAAAAGTTTTGTTGGATTCTTCTGATCTCTCCAAGTTTTCTGCTTATGAATTCCTGAGGATCTTTTTCCGCCTCTCCTTCCGGCACTGTATTAAAACCGTCTGTTTTTCCATACAGGGACAACAATTCCCATAGTTTTGTATACACATCGTTGATCCATTGTTTGATTTCTTCTTTTTTCACTTTCATATACATACCTCCCAGCTTCACTTAGACGCAGAATGTCGTAAAAATGTAATCGTTTTTAAATAATTCTGCAATCTCCTTCTCTTGCTGATAACTAATATAGCAAACTGGCAGCGGTTTTTTTCCACCTTGCATAAAAATATATTCTGATCAACCATTCTCTATAGCAGTCAAATCCATCTCGTCCGGATCTAATTTCACCTCAGCATGATGCCCGGTATTCAGTCTGGACAACAGGGACACCGTCTCTGTATGACTTGAGCTGATACCATTGATTATAACAGCACATTTTGCCATTATTGCGGTTCGTGGGAACAATTCAAACCCTTTTTTGACTGTTCATTTGTCTGTGGAAACAAATCAACCATTCTCGGTTTTATCGAGCGAGAACGTAAAGTCCTCTGCCTTAATCGTCGACAATTCCACGCAGTCTGGGTTAGAAACATTTATCACTCGTCTTGCATGATCCATAACCAAATCATCATAAAGATTTCTTACCAACCTACCATTTGCGAAGTTCTCATCCTTTGATGTAGTCTGCTGTTCGAAATACAAATGAATTTTTTCTTTAGCTTCATCATCCAAGACATAATCGTTATTTTTACACATGGAAAGAAGTATATTGTCCAACTCAGTAGAATTATAGTCATCGAACTCAATAAAAGTGTTGAAACGAGATTTTAAGCCAGGATTGGACTCAAAAAACTTATTCATAGGTTCTGTGTATCCCGCAACGATCACAACCAGATCATCTCTATAATCTTCTAAGGCTTTTGTCAGCTCCGTTAAACATTCCCTGCCATAAGAATCGGAATGGTCATTCTCCGTGATGCTATAGGCTTCATCAATGAACAACACCCCACCTTTGGCTTGTTCAATTACTTTTTTCACTTTAAGTGCTGTCTGCCCTTGGTATCCAGCAATGAGGTCTGTTCTCGAAACCTCAACAAAATGCCCCTTTGAAAGCAACCCTATACGTTTATAAATTTGACCTACGATGCGAGCCACTGTTGTTTTGCCTGTGCCTGGATTTCCGGTAAAGGCAAGATGCAATGTGTTTTTGGCAGAATGGAGATTTTTCTCCCGGCGCATTTTCTGAACCTTCTGATACACAATTAAGTCTTGAACTTTATTCTTTACTTTTTCTAAGCCTACAAGTGCATTCAGTTCGTCCAATAAATCTTGGAGTGTTCTTGTATCCTCATTCGCTTCATCGGTTGGTTTACAAATTCCTTGTATTGTAGAATAGCCATAAAACTCAATCAGACTAGAATTAACAACCTGTGCCGCCTTTTTGGCGTCAATCTTATGTTTAGGATTATCAACCGTTTCCGAAATTTTTCTAAGAAGTGCAATTGTAGCAACTTTACTGTTGTCCTCTACTATCATAGTAGCCAGTTTTGTTATTTCCCCACAAGCATCGGTGACTGCATCTAACTTAGACGCATTATTGATTAGTGCCTGTCCGTACTTGTCCATCATATCACCTTCATAAGAAGCAAAATCAGTTCAATAATTGCAAGCCCCGCCGAACCTCCGGCAATCCAATACGCGTATTTAACTTTTTTTGTAAAAGTCTCAATAGCTGCATTGGCTGTCTGTACCGCTTCCACAATATTCTCATTTACTTCTTCCTTATTTTTCTGAATAGTATTAGCAAGTTCCTCATCTCTTTTTTCACATTCAATAAGTTTAGATGTATGTTCTTCGACATCTTTCCACATACCATCGACATCATCCAAATGAGAGATTCTGCTCAATTTGTCCTTGTATTCCTTTAAGAGGATAATGTCATGTGTATTTGAAGCGATGCTCTCACACATTTTACTATCGGTCTGTTCCAAATCATTCAATTTATCGGTGTGAGTCTTGCCTTCCTGTTCCACTCGGTTTATACGAATTTGATGGTTTTCTGTCTGTTTCCAAATCTCATCAACTTCCATCAAATGATTAAGTGCAGATACTTCCTCTCTAAAAGCCTCTAATTTAGTAATTAGGTTTCTGCTATCCACTGCATATTCTTCTGCATCAGTCAAATTTTTGAACAGGGTAGCAATAGACTCCGTGTGGTTCTCACTTGTTGTAGCAAGATTATCTATTTCACTTTGCTGTGTTTGTATATCCCCATTTATTTTTTCGATGTTTTTCTTACAAATATCTAAATCATCCCACATATTGTCGATATCTTGCAAATGAGTATAGCCATTCAAAACAGCAACAAAGGAATCAATTTCTTCTAAATGCTTTTGCATTTGTAAAATATCCGCCTCGATATTATGCAAACTGCTTTCGACAGTTACAAAATTCTCTTTTGCGTTGTTTATGTCATCCCACATAGAATCCACATCATCAAGGTGAGCAACACTTTTTAAATATTCTGCAAAAGAAGCCGTTTCCTTTATTACAGGAATCTGGTTATCGAGCAAGTTCGCAGTAGATTCAAGTTTTTCAGACAAATCAGAAAAAAGCTCTTTAAACGATTTTGCTTCATTACGAAGAGTAAGAATATCTCTGTTTACCTGTTCTGACAAAGCTTTATTTTTGTTATTGGCCGTTGCAATATCTTCTGTTGTTTTCTTTGAAAACTTTGTAATGCTATCTGACACTACTCTGATTTCGTTTTGTATGGTCTTACAATCATTCCAAATTTTATCAATATCAGTTAGGTGCTTATAGCCTTCCAATTTTTCCTTGAAAACTTTTAATGCAGCAACAATTTTTGAAATGTTCGCTACATTCTTTTCTATTTCAGTCTGATGTGCATCCAGTTTGCTTTGCTGATATGCAAGCTTTTCATTGTGCTGTTTTAGTGTTTCTTGCTGCACTCTAACATCATTACTAGTTTTTTCTATAGCTTTAAAATTGGAAACAATGCTCGTGATGTAGTCTTTATCAAGCACATCAAGTGCATTATAAACTTCTCGGAACTCTCTAATCACTTTATTGTTTGTTGTATTAACAGCAATAAAATTCTCCTGGATAGTTTCTAGTCTTCTGTTCAACTCATATCCTGTTACTTTATGGTCACCCAGTCCCAAAAAACCACCATCTGTTTGAACCTTATCTATTTCAAGCTCAGCCTCAGTTTTCTCTGAGAACTCCTTTAATCGTTTTTTTGCTAAATCAAAGCTATGTCTTTTAATAGCTATCTCATTCATAATCTACACTCCTACTTTAACAGGTCATCCAACTCATCAGAAATCGAATCAATCTCTTTCATAAGCGAAACAGATTCACCATCGATAATAACCTCTTTGTTTTCGTCTTTTGCGTTCGCATCTTTTTCACCTGAAAAATCTTCTACAAAATCTTCCATGATGTTACTGTATGCATCTTTCATTATAGAACCAGCTTCAGAGTGTCTTTCATAAACAGCCTGTGCGCTTTCGCTCTTAGCTTGATACATTCCCTCCACAACACTGGTGTTCTGAGAAAATTCTTCCTCTTGAGGACCATGTTCAAAATCTACCTTTTTATCTGCCGTCTTGTATGTAATAGTATTTGATTTTTCTTTCTTGCAAAGCCAATAAATAACACCCGCAGCTAATCCGACTACTGAAGCATAAATGAACAGTTTTTTCATTATCATCATCCTCCTTACTTCAACTCGCCAAGTAAATCATCTAAATCCTTACTTGTCTTATCGATTTCCTTATTAGTTAATACATCTTCTTCATTTATCACTGATGTATACGCACTCTGTGAAAAATCCTCAACAAAATCCTCCATGATGTTTCCATACGCATCCTTCATGATAGAGGCAGCTTCTTGATGTCTTCCCGAAATATTAGATTGAGCGTTTTCTTTATCTCTTTCAAGCAAAGCTTCGCTTACGATTTGAATTTGATGCTGTTTAGCAATAACCTTGTTTCCTTTTTCTATTGTAGCTGCTTGCACTTCTTCCTTTTGCTTTTTAGAAATCAACTTATCAAGAAGATTGATTGCAATTGCACCAATTATACCTGCAACAACAGCACCAAGGAAAATACCTAAAATGTTTGCCAAACTGCCAAGCAATGGAATCTCAAATGCGAAAATCGGAATAGTCATAAGCCCTTTTTCAATTACTTCCCCAAGGATTAAGGTTCCTGCACCAGTTAATCCTGCTATTATAATTTTACCAACCTCCATCACCAGGATGCCTACCGGCTTTCCTTTATTTGCAGGGTCTTTTATGTATTTTACTGCATTCTTAAGTGAACTCCACCCTTGTTTCAACATCATCCAGACCTTTTTAATTGTACCGAAAATAGGCCCAATAATAGCTGTGGCTACGGTAGTAAATACCGTGCTACCCGCATTAATCAGATGAGTTTTCATTTTGCCAATGAACGAATGAATTGCTTCTTTTAGGCTATCCAGTAATGTTTCCAGCGCTTTCTTCGCGGACTTAAACCACTTAACCAGTTTTGCAATAATCTCTCTAACAAATTCAGCCAACAGCTGCATAAGTACAGCTTGTAATGCTTTCCCGCCAATGCGGAATGCCTCTTCTTTTTGAGACTTTTTACCTAACGCAATTTCTTCTTCACGTTTTTTCTTCTTTTTCTCTTCATAGGCATCTTTCGCCTTTTTATCTTGTTCTATGTATTCATCTTCATCTATACCAAAATACTCTCCATTAGTCTGACCATTTCCATTTTTCCCCGTTCGTTTATGTTTAACCCATTTTTCGCCGTCATGGTCAGATTTTGACTGATTAGCTGCTGAATCCAAATCATATAAATTATCTTCCGAATTTGCAACACTGATTTTTTCATCTGTTGTCATATATGCACCTGCCTCTGCATCTCTGGCAATAGTGGCGTCTGCAACTTGATGATCTTTATTTATAGTTTTAGAACCAAACTTATTCTTTTTGTCCTTATTTCTATCTTCTTCATATGGTTTTCTATAATCTGATTTTAGGGTTTTCTTCCACTCCCCGTCAACATTATCATAAGTTTCCCAAACTTTAGTCTCTTCATTATAACGCTGTTCCTGCTTTTGCTTAGCATTGGGTTTTACGTTTGGGTCTGTATAGAAATTTGATCTATATTCGTCACCCCGTGCTTCATAATCAACATAAGTATTATGAGTTGCATATTTTTGTTTTTCAAAATTATCTACGCTCTGCACATGAGCTTCAGTACGCAAATCAAGATGAAGACCTCTATTTTCCTTAATAAAATCCTCACCTGCAGTAACAGCCACTTGATTTAAAAACTGTTCCCACACAACATCCATAATAACATTACCAAGATTATCTGGACTTCCGATTTTCTCTTTTTCTTCTGCCAAAAACTGCATATCTGCAAGTTCTTCTTTCAATTGGCTTTGAAGTTTTTCTTCAAATTCATCGAAATCAAACGATTCAGTAAACTCCTCGTTTAAAATATCCTCGTCATTAAGGATAGCATTTTCCTTTGCCATGATTTTCATCCTTTCTCTTTATTTCAGAAGACTGGCACCCATAGTTTCTAACACCAATTATGCACCTTCACGAGTCCTAAAAAACGGACATATAAAAATGCTGATTATCCCTCTCTCTTCACATAGGTCAATTCAATATCATAGCCAAGAGCCTCCAGCATCTGTACGAAGGTCTTATTCATAACACTGTCCTGCTTTTTGATGATGCGGTTGACATACTGACCTGTCGTTCCAATGGTTTCCGCAAGCTGTGCCTGAGTGATTCCGTTCTCTATACATTTGACTTTTACATCTACTTCAATATTGTTCTTAATCATATATTTGCCGCTCCTGCTCGCAACTCTTGTTAGTTCTAGCACAAATAAGACAATTTATTATACTAGAGAATTCAACAAATTACAATATTCGCAGATGAATCGCCTATGAATTTTTTGTAACAAAAAAAACCACAAGAACCACATCGTAATTCTTTTTTACTTCATTGATGCAGGTTTTCAGCACACTTTCACGGCTTATGGCATTGATAAGCCTTACTTCCAGTCCCGACACTTCAATGTTAGACGGGAGCAGGTCAACGCCCCCGTCATGGTGCAGGATGGCTTTCTGAATATTGACAGGATTATCATCTATTACGTCCTGCATGATGTTTGAGAGTGTATACGACAAGTCATCTGGTCTGTCATAACCAAGCGACATCGTTAGCTTT
Source organism: Lachnospiraceae bacterium (assembly GCA_014804355.1). Lineage (GTDB taxonomy): Bacteria > Bacillota > Clostridia > Lachnospirales > Lachnospiraceae > UBA3282. Next base: position 14,077 of record JAAUZY010000112.1, on the reverse strand, counting down.
GCCTGTGCATCGGCATCAATCAGAAGCACTTTTTTACCCTGCTGTGCCAGACTGACACCCAAATTGACCGCCGTAATGGTCTTTCCGACACCGCCTTTCTGATTCGTCAGAGCGATTACCTTGCAATTTGACATAGGTGCGTCCTCCTTTCGCATAGATTTAACCACTTTGTCAAGGTGGCTATGTAACAGTACCAGAGAACGATAGAACACAAAAAAACCGCTTACTCTTAGAAATCAATAAGAATAAGCGGCTTCATAATGACGTGCCTTAGACATATTCAATTTTCATTCTCTTAATCGGTGCGTTTGCGACTTTGAATATCAGTTCGTCTACGCAGTTCGTATATCTGCCTTGCTGTATTAGCTGATTTATTAACTCCACAAGGCTATGTAAAAGCAATATTCTTTCTTGGCTATCCACATACAGATGATTTTTCTTTTCTCTCATAAATGACACCATCCTTTCTTGACCTCATTATACAAGAAACTGACGATAACACTCAAAGGTATAAATCAAAGAAAAGGTATCCCAACATTTCTAAGCTACAATCAAATCATACAAAAATGTTCCAATGCTTCCCTTATAGCTTTTTCTTTCTCTGGCGGGCATTTCGGCTGTCTGGAATTTTCTGATTTCGGCAGAATATAATTTGCCCTTGCAATAATACCGCATTTCTGTTATATCTGTGCGATATACAAATTGCTGACTTTTAATCCAGTATGCTCTAGTACATAATCCTTGATTTCCTCATAGATTGCTTTACTTTCCGCAGCCGTCAAATCCATCTCGTCCGGATCTAATTCCGCCTCAACATGATGCTCGACATTCAGTCTGGACAACAGGCACACCGTCTCCACATTCGCCGTCCACGGGAACTGATCCACTGCCACAGCCCGCTTCACCTCATACCCCCGTGCTAGGAAGACCTCCAAATCTCTCACCAGACTCGTCGGTTTGCAGGAAATATACAGAATATGCTCCACGCCATACCGTATGATCTTATCCAGCGCCTTCGGATGAATGCCGTCACGGGGCGGGTCTAAAATGATGATATCCGGCTTCTCTTCTATCTCATCCAGCACTTTCAGGACATCTCCCGCGACAAATTCGCAGTTATGTAAACCATTAAGTTCCGCGTTCATTCTTGCGGCTTCCACCGCTTCTTCCACGATCTCCACACCGACCACTTTCTTAGCCACCGGCGCCATCAACTGCGCAATCGTACCGGTGCCGCTGTAGAGATCATATACGATCTTATCCTTTACCGTTTCACTTCCTTCGTCCGCCCCGGCGGAAACGATATATTCCGCTATATACTCCCGCGCTGTCTGATAGAGCACCTCCGCGCCACGGCTATTCGTCTGGAAGAAAGAAAAGGGCGAAATCTTAAACTTAAGTCCCAGCAATTCCTCATAGAAAAAGTCCTGCCCGTAGAGTATCCGTGTCTCATCACTTCGCACCACGTCCGCCACCGCGTCATTCCTAATGTGCAGTATCCCGACGATCGACCCCTGCAGAGTAAGTTCCAGCAGCTTCTGTTTCAATCCGTCAAGAATCTCCTGCTCCGACACGGCTTCTTCTCCGTCTCCCGACATCCGCCCGACGGTCTGTGTCGTCGTCACAAGCGCAATCAGTATCTCACCCGTCTTGGACGCCTTACGCACGAGAAGATGTCGCAGATATCCGGTATGCCGCAGCCTGTGATAGAAAGGGATCTCCACCCCTTCTTCCTGCAGACCGGCGAAAAAGTCCCTGACACAGCGCAAGATATGACGGTAATCCTCATCCACGATCCGGCACTCCGTCACCGACACGATATCATAGAAACTGCCCCGCTTATGCATACCCAGCGCAAGGGGACCGTCTTTCACCTCGTCACCGAAGGAAAACTCCATCTTATTGCGGTAACCGAAACAGACCGGGCTTGCCTTGATCCCCTCAAACTGCCATGAATCCTGTTGATCTAACACACTATCCAGCAGCTTCTTGACCTGCTCCTCCTTGATCTTCAGCTGTTCTTCATAGGGCAGCGACAGATAAGTACAGCCGCCGCAGATCCCAAAGTGTGGACAGGGACTGCCGCATTCCAGCGCGGAAGGCTCCAGTATCCGAAGCAGTCGTCCCTCCGCTTTCCCTTTACGCACTTTATTCACACTACACTGCACTTTCTGTCCCGGCAGTGCATTCTTCACAACACATGTCCCGTCTTCGGTTTCCACGATCCCCTTATTCGGAAAATCAACCCTCTTGACAATTCCCTCGATAACCTGTCCTTTTTTCATACCAATACCCATGCCCTTCTCACAGCACCTTTTGACGCTTAAATCATATAGAACAAAGAACGGGATGCATAAATACACATCCCGCCTTTAGTTTACATAATATCTTTTTCATCACAAACTACTACTGTTCCGCAAAGAGAGCCCTCTCTTATTTGGATTCCTTCGTTCCGAGTATCTCGTCGTCTTCCTCATCCTCAAAGAAATCATCATCGAAATCGTCATCAAAGTCATCCTCGAAATCCTCGAGGTAATCCGGGGTCAGATAACGATATACTGCATACGCAATCGCTGCAACCGCCGCAACCGCACCGATAATCGCCAGCACCCACAGCAGTGTATTGCATTTCTTCTCTTCTTCTTTCTTCCTGCCAAGCATCTCATTCACTCCGGCATTCTCCAGAATATCATCCAATTTATTTATAATCTCCTTTTTGCTCATCATCTAATCCTCTCTTTCTTATTCTTTCTTTAATCGGAAACCGCCGTGATTTCCGTATGGGACAGCATTCTTGCCGCTTTTGTCCCAATATCTGAACTATTATTATTAATAATATACCACTTTCAGCCAATTTTTACTATAATATTTTTATATTTTTTCTTATCGCATAAGGAATTCCGTACCGGATTCCATCTGATCAGGATAGATCGGCACCAGCTTCTGTTTCAGGAACGGATTCATCGCCTGCCATAACCGATCCTGCTGTGCATTCCTGCGCATTCTCTCCCGATCCGGCGTAAGCAGCAGGATCAGCTTTCATAAGTGCAGTCGATCACCACAGTCATCTCCAGAATGCCGCCCCGATAATTGCCCGGCACATGAAGCACCCGCTCGATCTGATTATGCAGTTGCAGATTCTGTACAGCCGTAAGCGGCATATGGTTCTTCCTCCTCTTCTCATCATCCCACGCTGCCGCCGTTTCACGGCAAATATACCGTCCTACACCTTCGTCAGCTTTGCGAATCCGGCATACATGATCTTCTGTCCCGCCTCGTCAAACACCACTGTCACCTGCGAATCTCTCGGTCCCGCCTCGATCTTTAGCACCGTGCCTTCTCCATAGCGCATGTGCCGTACTCTGTCGCCCACACCGTACGCAAGTGTCTTACTGCCCACCGGTTCCAGGGTCACCGCACCGATACCCTGCGCTGCCCTTGAGATATAAGGCTGATTCTCTATGGCCGTACGCTTCGGACGGACGATCGCTTTTGGCTTCGCCTGTACGGTCGCTGTCGGCTGCCCGACAAACGATTTTCCAAAAGACGGCTTTGATATCGGTTTATCAAACTCGGTATCCGCGATCCGTCTGTAAGGTGTCTCCTTGAAAACGCTTCTTTCCCGGGAATCTTCATCATATTCCGGATAATCCCGTCGTTTCTGAACCGGCGGCTTGTCATCCATCAGCTCCGCCGGAATCTCTCTGATAAAACGGCTCACCGGATTATACTGCGTCTCACCCCTGATCATGCGCTGCTTGGCATATGTGATAGTCAGATCATCCTTCGCCCGCGTGATTCCTACGTAGGCAAGCCGTCTCTCCTCTTCCACTTCCATCGGATCATCGGACATGATCGTCATATAGCTGGGAAAGATACCGTCCTCCAGACCTGCCAGATAGACATGCGGGAATTCCAGTCCTTTTGCGGAATGAAGCGTCATCAGCAGCACCCTGTTGTCCTCCCCGTCCACCCGGTCAATATCGGCGACAAGCGCCACTTCCTCCAGGAATTCACTTAAGGTCGGTTCGTCGTGGGTCTCCTCATAAGCCGCCACCTTACTGATCAGCTCGTCAATATTTTCAATACGGTCAGCCGCATCCTCCTCATCCGACTCCTCCAGCTCCTTCACATATCCGGTCGTCTCCAGAATATCTTTCACAAGCTCTGACAGACTATAGAACTCCTGCTTGCTGCGGAAAGCCTGTATCATGTTGACGAAGGGTTTCAGCTTAGAAGCGCTCCTGCCGATAGTCATGATCTGATCCGCCTCACACAGCGCGTCGTAGAAGCTGATCTGTCTGGCATCCGCATATTCCTGCACGCGCACAATTGTCGTCATACCGATTCCCCGTTTGGGAACATTGATGATACGTTTTACCGCCACGTCATCCCGACCGTTGTCAATCGTCTTAAGATACGCCAGAACATCTTTGATCTCCCGTCTGGCATAGAAGTTCGTTCCGCCAATGACATCATAGGGAACTCCTTCCATAATAAACCGCTCTTCCAAGAGACGCGCCTGCGCATTGGTGCGATACAGCACGGCACAGTCTCCGTACTCCGCTGCCCCCTCGCGCCTCTTCTTCGCCACATCGCCTGCGATATACTCCGCTTCCTCATAAGCGGTGTCAAACTGTCTGAGATGGATGCGGTTTCCCTCTGTCTTATCCGTCCAGAGTGCTTTATCCTTACGCCCTCTGTTATTCTTAATAACGGCGTTCGCCGCATCCAGTACGATCTGGGTGGAACGATAATTCTGCTCCAGCTTGATCACGCGCGCTTCCGGATATACCTTCTCGAAGTCAAGAATATTCCGGATATTAGCGCCCCTGAATTTATAGATAGACTGGTCGTCATCGCCTACCACGCACAGATTCCGGTACCGGTCCGCAAGCAGTCTGATCAGCTCAAACTGCGCCGTGTTGGTATCCTGATACTCATCTACCATAATATAACGGAACCGCTCCTGATAATTATGCAGCACCTGCGCATCCGCCTTAAAAAGTTCCACCGTCTTCATGATCAGATCATCGAAGTCCAGCGCATTATTCTTATGCAGAACAGCCTGATATTCCTTGTACGCTTTGGCAATCTTTCCGCCGTTATAGTCAAATCCATTCTGCATCTCGTACTGCACCGGATCGATCAGTTCATCCTTCGCCGAGGAAATGGCACTCAGGATCGTCCGCTCTTTCAGCGTCTTCGTGTCGATCTGCAGTTTCTTACAGATCTCCTTCATGACACCTTTCTGGTCATCTGTGTCATAGATCGTGAAATTATTATCATATCCCAGCCGGTCTATATATCTGCGCAGGATTCTCACACAGGTAGAGTGAAAAGTGGACACCCAGATCTGCTCGGAACCAAAGCCCACGATCTGATCCACACGCTCCCGCATCTCTCCCGCCGCCTTGTTGGTAAAAGTGATTGCCATAATCTGATAGGGGTTAACCCCTTCCTTATCGATCAGATATGCCACTCTGTGGGTGAGCACTCTGGTCTTCCCCGATCCGGCTCCCGCCAGAATGAGCACCGGTCCTTCCGTCTGCATGACCGCCTGCTTCTGTCTGTCATTTAACGTATCATATATACTCATATTTCTTCTGATTCCTTTATTATCCGTTTCTGTTCCATGCTTCCTGTCAAGAAAAAAGCCAATCATGAGTTTTCCTCATGGTATTGGCTTTTACCATCAAATCAGAAAAGCTGATTCCCGCAGTTTCCGCAGAATTTCGAGCCCGTAGTGGGCGTACCGCAGTTCGGACAGAATTTCGGTCCTGCTCCGGACTGTGCCCCTTGCTGCACCTGCGCTCCGACGTTACCACCCATATTCATCTGGTTCACCAGTTGCTGCCCCATAGCCATACCCATCTGTAAACCGACCATGTCGGAGGCAATTCCGCTGCCGCTGCGGCCTCCCTTCGTCATACCGTCTGCTGCCGCTATCTGTGTATATTTGTTCATATCGCCAACCATGGACTGTGCCGCAGCCTTCTCCTGCATCTTCTTGATCTCCTCCGGATAGGAGAAGCTTTCGATCGTAAAATCGGAGATGCCGATGCCCAGCTTACGCATATCCATATCCAGATCCGCCTCGATGCCCTTAGCGATGCTTCGCGCATCCGCCTGCAGGTTAAACATATCCCTGCCCTCTTTGCTGATCCAGCTCATCAACAACTGGTCAAGACTCGCGATGATACGCTCCTTAACGTCATCTACCGTATAGCGCTGACGGATGCCCGCCAGTTTCTCGATCACCACATCATGCTCTACGACCCGGCAGTTGAATGTGCCGAATGCCCGAATCGGCATACCGCCCGGCAGTCCCGGTGCCTGTAAATTGATCGCATTCTTCGTTCCCCACTTCACCAACTGCTCTTTCGTATTGATGAAAAGTACCTCGGCACGCAGAGGCGTGTTGAAACCGAACTTAAAACTTTTTAATGTAGTCAGGAAAGGAATGATATCCGACTCGATGTCGTAATCGCCGTCATCCTCGAAGATTCCTTCCACTCTGCCGTTATACAGAAATATAGCATCCTGCCCCGGACGGATGATCAGTCTGGAGCCTTTCTTGATCTCCTGATTCTGCCATTTATAGAACAATACACCCGCACTGTTCTCATTCCATTCCACCAAATTAGAAAACTGATTTTTCAGAAATCCCATTATCTTCCTCCATCTACTTTAATTCATTCCCATCTCCGCTTTCAGCGCCGCCAGCTCGTCATCCACATCGGACCCTGTATCAACCGTATCATATTTGCTTGTCAGATCGTCGATATCATTGCCGGAAGCGGACTTATTCAATTCGCCGATGGCATCCGCTTCGTCTAACATCTTATTAACCTTCTCTTCCATTCTGCTAAAAGCAGCGGCGTTGTTGCCCGCACTCTCAAGCCCGGCGCCCATCTCGTTGATCTTTCTCTGGGTTTGTGCCGCTTTTGCTTTTGCCTTCAGCATATCCCTTTTACTCTTCATCTCAGAGATATCCGCTTCCAATTTATCATGCATCTGACGCATTTTCTCGGAATTCTCCCGCGCCATCTCGTAGTTCTTCGCAAGCACTTCCCGTTTCTGTGTCAGTTCACTCTTCTTTGTCAGGAACTGACGTGCATCGTTATCATTGCCTGCCGCTACGGCTTTCTTCGCATAATCGCCCATCTTGGCGATCTCTTCGTCGCACTCTCCCAGTTTCCTCTTGGCGCTCTTCTCCTCCGCCATGATAGAAGCCGTCTCAGCCTTCACTTTGGCGAAATCGGATTCCAGATTTCTCAGATACTGATCGATCATCTTCTCCGGGTCCTCAGCCTTATCTAAAAGTGCGTTCACGTTCGCCGTCATAATGTCCTTAAATCTTGTCATAATTCCCATAGTCTCATCCTCCATGCTTTCCTTATTATATTATTTGTTCTTAATATTACATGCTCAGGTTAAGCCGCTCTGCCTGCTCGTTTAAGTCCTCCACCAGTCTTGATACCTCCTGCACAATACCGGTATTCTTGTCGCTGACCGTATAGGTCTCCTGCGCATGTGCGGACACCTCCTGCACGATGGCCGAGATCGTCTGGATACTCTCCACAATACCGCTGTTTGCGTCCGACAGCCTTGCAACCGCGTCACTCAGATAAGTGCTCTGTTCGTTCACATGTTCCGTGCCCTCCGCAATTACTCCGAAGTTCTCCGATGCCTGTGCGGCGGATTCACTCTGTTTTCTGTTGCTTTCCATCAACTGACCTACCGCCTCAGCCGCAATGGACAGTTTGGAGGAAACATTCTGTATCACCTCGGTGATATTAACCGTTGCCGTCTGTGTCTGATTCGCCAGATTGGAGATCTCCGTTGCCACCACAGCGAAACCTCTTCCCGCCTCGCCCGCGCGGGCCGCCTCAATGCTGGCGTTAAGTGCCAGCAGACTGGTCTGACTCGCCACACTGGTAATCAGATCTATGATCGACTGCATATTCGTCGTGTACTCTTCCAGAGCCTTCATATCTTCCACGGCTTCTTTACCGATCTTCTCGGATGCAGTCATCTGCTTCATCAGCACATCTATGTTTTGCTTACCGTCTCTTACGCTGTCATTGGTCTGCTCCACGTTCCCGCTGATGCTCTCCACGACCTTCGCCATCTGCTCGATATAGTTCTGGATCTCTTCTGTCTTACTGAGCTGATTCTGTATGGATTCCGCGGTATCATTCGTTCCCTCGGATACCTCCTGCATGGCGTTACGCGTCTCCGACACCGCATTGCCGAGCTCCGACATATGACCGGTCACGTCTATGATTCCTTCCGACATCTGCCCCGATACCGCCATTACGTTGTTCAAAAGATCGGACACATTTTCTTTTTCCTTATTTAGTTCCGACAGCTTCGCCTGATTGACCCGCGCAAGCGTCTGTGTCGCCAGACAGATAAAAATCGCTATGATAAGCAGGAGTGCCATCCTGATCTCATAAGTCGCCATATCCGCTTTACTCAGATTGCCGCCCACGCCCTGATAAGCAAGGAATATTACATTGATCAGGAATCCTCCGCCCGACACCGCAACACATAATCTGAGGTCGGAAAACAGAATCAATACCATATAGATCGGAATAATAAAAGTAAATGCAATCGGACTGACCGTGGTAAACACAACAAATATGTAGAATATTGTATAGAACGTACCAATATAATATTTCAGTCTCGGACTTTCCGGGTTCCTGCTATACACTAATATCTCCCAGATCACCGGCCCCAGCGCCAGCACTGAAAAAACCAAATAATACGGAACGGTTCTGGCTCCTTTGACAACTTCCAGAAAATAAGAAGCCTCCAGCACTGCCGCCAAAACAATGTGACAGGCAAGCGCTACCTTATTTGTCGCCCTCGCCTCGCTAAACACCGCACCATTCGCCTTTGTTCCCATATCCGTAACCATACCTTTCTCTGATTGTTAATCTAAGTCACAGTATACCATAAACTGCAATCCCCCCACAAGGATTTTCATACTTGTATCAGGTAATGAAAATATAACCACTGAAAAATCCAATGAAAATATTGCAGTGAAAGAGAAAGCGCGGTAAGGTAAAGATAAAAGCATATCAAAGCAAATATACAAAAGTAATGAGGCCTGATAAGGTCGAAAGGTGTGAGTATAGAAATGATGTGGATACCGCTAGTCCTATTATACGGCGTGTTGAAAGGCGTCAGAGAAATCGTCAAAAAGAAGGCTCTGGAAAAGAACTCTACCATAGAGGTATTGTTTATGTATACTTTCTTGTCTTTCCTGCTTGTTTTGCCTGAGGTGAAAGAGGCCGTGGGAATGGATACAAGGTTTTATCTCTATGTGGCGCTTAAATCTTTCGTGATTTTTCTGGCATGGATGTTCAGTTTCAAAGCAATTAAGAAAATGCCTATCAGTCTTTACGGAGTGCTGGATCTGTCCAGGGTACTCTTTGCCACGCTGCTTGGGGTATTCGTGCTGCAGGAAGTGCTGAGCGGTTATCAGATGATCGGTCTGCTTTTTGTATCGGCTGGGCTGCTTTTGCTCAAATATCAACCGCGTGCCGGGCGGCAGGCGGAAAATGCGGCACAGAGCGTGGAAGTGAAATATGTGATCATGGCGTTTGCCTCCTGTGTGCTCAACGCTGTGTCTGGTCTTCTGGATAAGCTGTTGATGAAACAGATCAGCAGCGCCCAGCTGCAGTTCTGGTATATGTTCTTTCTTGTGACGATGTACCTTGCCTTTATTCTGTGTACCCGTACACCCGTTAATATACGCAGTATGGCGCGCAATCAGTGGGTATGGATATTGAGCGTATTGTTTGTGATTGCTGACCGGGCGCTCTTTATTGCGAACGGTATGCCGGGGAGCCGCGTCACGGTGATGACGCTGCTTAAGCAGGCGGGGTGTGTGGTGACGATTCTGGCAGGGCGGTATCTTTTCAAGGAAAAGAATACAACGCACAAGATGATTTGTGCAGGGATTATTATTGCGGGAATTGTGATTGCAGTATTATAAATTTCTGCTTTTCTTTTTCTTCATTTGCTGTTATACTAGTTTCATGCGGATATAGTTCATCGGTAGAACGCCAGCTTCCCAAGCTGGAGAGGCGGGTTCGATTCCCGTTATCCGCTGTAAACGGGCTATGAGGCGCTTAACTAAAGCATTTCATAGCTTTTTTGATACTGAATTCTGAATTTGAAAAATAAGAAGTATCCCCTCAAACAATCACATATTGCGATCCGCCGCATAGTCTATAATAAAATGCGCTCACAGGATTTGTAGCAAATTATGAAAAAAATATTGTGTTTACTTCTTACAACATTCCTCATGATCGGCGCGCTTAGCGGATGCGGCAGTCAGACCGGCACGACCAAAGACTCTAAAGGCGCTTCCGGCAATACTCCGGTCATATTAAACGAGGTAGCCCATTCTATCTTCTATGCGCCGATGTATGTGGCAATAGAGGAAGGATATTTCGCAGACGAAGGCATTGATCTGACGCTGGTAACCGGTTTCGGTGCCGACAAGACCATGACCGCCCTGTTGACCGGCGAAGCCGACATCGGTTTCATGGGCAGTGAAAGTACGATCTATACTTATAAGGAGGGAGCTTCCGACTATGCCGTCAACTTCGCACAGTTGACTCAGCGGGCCGGCAACTTCTTAGTTTCCAGAGAACCGATCGATAATTTCAGTTGGGATATGCTGATCGGCAAAGATGTGCTCGGCGGCAGAGCCGGCGGTATGCCTGAGATGGTCTTCGAATATATTCTGAAGAAAAACGGCATCGATCCCGCAAATGACCTCTCCATTGACCAAAGCATCGACTTCGGTTCCACGGCAGCGGCCTTCTCAGGCGGCCAGGCAGAATTCACGGTAGAATTCGAGCCCCACGCCACCTCCCTGGAAGCCAAAGGCGACGGTTATGTCGTAGCTTCACTCGGCGAAGACTCCGGCTACGTTCCCTACACTGCCTTCTCCGCCAAGAAGAGTTATATTGCGGCAAATCCGGAGATAATCACTTCCTTCACCAATGCCCTGCAAAAAGGCATGGACTATGTGCAGACTCATTCAGCCGCCGAAATTGCACAGATCATCGCACCGCAGTTTGACGGAACGGATATCGATACCATCACCACCATCGTGGATCGTTATGCTTCCCAAAAAACATGGAAGAGCGATCTGATCTTCGAGGAGGACAGTTTCACACTCTTACAGAACATTCTGGAGGAAGCCGGTGAACTGGACGAACGTGTCCCTTATGCTGATCTGGTAGACACCTCCTACGCAAAAGCTGCAGCACACTGACCGGATATTCAGACTAAAATACGGGTGCCCCGCAAGCTGTCCGCTTGGAAGCACCCGTATTTATATTCTACTTGAGATTAGTCATTAGTTCATCCAGCACATCTATGACATCCCGGTACTGTTCAAGAACCTCTTCCGCTTTCTCTTCTACCAGGTTCAAACGATTCTCTTTGACAGCCAGCTCCTGCTCTCTGGCTGCCTCGGACAGCCTGCTTGCACCGATTGATTTCATGGCGTTCTTCAAACCGTGCATCTCTATACAATACCGCTCGTAATCTTTTCGTTCATAACACTCTCTGATTAACGGCAGCTTCTCCCTGCCTTCCTCCAGAGCAGCATCCAAAACTTCTAAGTAAATCTCCTCATCCCCGGCACACATCACAATTCCTTCTTCGACATCGAATCCCCTTTTTTCTAAATCGATAATGGTACGAACCGGTTCCATTCTCACCCTCCATTCTGTCATGATCATCATAAATATATAAAAGCATTATTATAATAATATCACATCAGATGTCGGTTTGGCTACTGTCTTCTTGCTTTTTTGGTTTTTTTCGTTCTTTCTTCTCCTTACCTTCCGTAAGACCGTCTATCATCTTCTCGATGATTAGCTTTTTCACATACACATCAAAGCTTAACATGCAGATCATCGAAAACAGCTGCAGAAATTCTTGATCCTCCTGCGGCGCATCCTGAAAAGTCTGCCCTGCAATCTTGAATTTATCCACAAGATCCGCTTTCAGCACATCTGTCTGTTCTCTCTCCAGTCCGAACACTTCTTCATAGACCTGCTCCAGATCGAATCCGCCCGAAGCGTGAAAAAACTTTTCCGTAATCGGCGCTAACAGCTCCTGTATATCGCTGATCGACAGTATTCCCTTGTAATAGTAGATAAAAATAAGCAGCAGCACATGCTCCTTGGAATATTTCTTCTTCACCGGCGGCGGAAGCAGATTATTCTTGGCATAATTATTGATCATCGTCTTAGTCAGAATCTTATCCTCTGCAGGATCTCTGGTCGTACTTCGCAGATGTGATTCCATAAAGGTCGTGACCTGATCCATATACAGATCAATATCCGGAATATCCTCTGATTTGATATATTCGATTCTGTCCAGACTTGCCAGTATGCTCTCCAGCAGATTCTCATTATTGATCGTCATCTTGTGCACCTTCCATTTCCGACACAACGCCTCGTTCTCTATATGATACCGGCGGAATCATATGCCGGAGCTGATTTCTTTTAATAATATGGTAACTGTTCAAAACCCTGTTCTTCACAGTTACGAAGCCCCTTCTAAACAGGTACTACGCATGTTCTATTATATAGTTTTTATTACTACATGACAAGTCTTTTATTAGCCGCAACAATTTTGTTGGCAAAATATACACATACTCACGGACTTTGCAGTAAGTGCAAAGTCCTGTGCCGAACCGTTACATTTTGTTTACAACACATCATAATTATGGTATATTCATACACGAAAGCGCTAAAGTTTTAACGTGCGAAAGCAAGCTGCCTTTCCCCGAATAGTTAGCGTAACAGGAGGATTTATACTATGAATCAAAAAATCAAGAACGAGGCAGTTGACCGATTATTCGACGCCGTACTGTGTCTGAACACAAGAGAAGAATGTTACAATTTCTTCGAGGATCTGTGTACGGTCAATGAACTGCTGTCCTTATCCCAGCGCTTCGAGGTTGCATCCATGCTCAAAGACAAGCGCACTTATCTGGAAATCGCTGACAAAACCGGCGCGTCAACTGCCACGATCAGCCGTGTCAACCGTTCCCTCAACTATGGCAATGACGGATATGATATGATCTTCGAACGCTTGAAATCCAATTTCTAAAACTTGCGCCCTATCAAAGAAGAACCGGCTGACCTGCCGGCTCTTCTGTCATTATCCGTCAATATTAATCAGATCCATGGGGTCGATGTATTTCTCATCATAGGTAATCTGATATCCCAACTCCGTATTGTCTTCGCCGATCACATACAGGATCGCTCCTCTGACTATTTCATCGCCTTCTTTGACCATTGCCTCTCCGTCATTACGGTAAATACTGTTGTATCCGTTCCCATGATCTATCCTGATACAATGAAGATAACCGCTGTCCGTCGTAATCGATGCCACCGTGCCGTTCGCCGCTGCGATGATACTGTTGCCCTCGGCGCCGTTTAACTTAACCAACGGATTCTCACCATCTGCTTTCTCCAGTGAAGCCGATGAAGACATGGGGAACCCCACCGGCATATGCGCCTGCGCCCTGATCTGCTCCATGGCCTCTTCTTCTTCCACCTTCTGATTGATCGTATCGCTTAAGATAATAACCTTATCCGTCAGTTCTTCCCGGAGAGCAACCAAGTCTGCATTCTCCTCAGTTAGCTGCGTGATCTCTTCCTGCTGCCTGACGGTCTCCGCCTCCAGAGCCTCTATCCTCTCAGCATATCTGTAACATATAACCGACAGAATTATGATTGCTGCCAGTACGATCACTGCCAACGCCTCTATTAACTTCGGTCCGATCCCCATCTGCCGAATGCTCCCGTCCTTGGAATCCGCAAAAAGCATCAATGTATAATTAAACTTTCTCTTTCTCCTGCTGCCTTCTGTATCGCTCAACGAAAATCACCTCCAGCCCGTATATAGTACTATTGTACCAAGTCGCTAGCGCGACGGCTAGCCCCAAGTACAATTAGTTTTGCTATTATCTAAAAAAAATAGCAGTTTTTAAATATATGTTGTATTGTTGAGATACCCCTACCTTAAC
>JAAUZY010000111.1 GCA_014804355.1 Lachnospiraceae bacterium | reverse complement strand
ACCATGTATTGTATGGTCTTAGTATATCTTCATCTTTTATTATATTGCACGTCCAAAACCCTTGTCAAAACATATTTACTTTTTGTGCACTCCTTAATTCCCCGTACTATAATACCTCCTCACACTCACCCTCCAGAACAGATAGGCAGCCGCATACACCACCACCCCAACAACCGGTGCAATATAAATATAAACTTCATTGTAATTCGCCATGTCCGCTTTCCTGAGAAGATACTGCGCCGGAAAATAATTTACGAACGCAAACGGAACCACGTATATTAAAATAACCTGAATAACCTTATGATAAATACTGATCGGATACCTCGCGAACTTACGCATATTCCAATAGAATATTGACCGGATGCTGTTAGTTTCCACAAAGTAAAAGCACAGGGATGAAAATATGATGAACATACCGCCCTGTATCAATATACCACTGATAATCGCGGCAATATAATACAGTATAGTGGCAGCATTCCAATGGATTCCGACCCTCCCGGCAGATATGACAAACAGAAGTATACCCAATGTCCCGTGTCCTGCCGTCGCAATCAAATCTGCATTGTTCAAAATCAACTGAAGCAGCAGACCTCTTGGCCTGACAAGCAGCCTGTCAAATCTTCCTTCCCTGATCGTATCCGAAAACTGCCTCAGATCCGCAAACAGCGAAACCACAAAAGCATAGGTCAAGAAGAGCATACTATACAAGAACAACATTTCATTTACATTCCAGCCATTGATCCTGTCAAACTTAAGCAGTGCCAGATAGATTGCAATAATGTTAGCGGATTCCCTGATAAACACAGCCAAGGTAGCAACCAGCGTATCCACCCTGTATTGCAGCCTTGTCCGAAAGCTCATCTTTATCGACTGCAAAGTAATTCTCATTTCACCCATACTAGTACCCATTCCTTTCTCTAACCGCCCTGCACCACGAGCTTTTTAACCCCTTTTTTCCAGAACACATTCGCAATCACTCCCAGAACAACTATCCAGATGATCTGAACCGCTATTCCTGAAAGAATCTCCGATCCATTCAGTTCACCGAGATATATTCTCACCGGCGTAAAATAGATTGACTCGAAAGGAGTATAAGAAATTATTTTTCTAAGCGCCGCAGGCATAAACCATAGCGGCAGTAAAGTCCCTGCCAGGATATTTACAAATACATTTTTGATTGTTATGATTCCCCACACGCTGAACAGCCAGAAGCTCCATGTCTGGATAATAAAACTGATCAGCCACAGGATCAGATACCCAAATATTACGCTGCCGAACATGGCAATCAGGCTGAGCGCACTTTTCGGAGGACACAGGCTCGTATACAGCATTGTAAAAAGCAGCGCAGGTATGAAATGAAAGATGATCTTAAATGCGCCTTCCCCAATATTTTCCGCCAACAGCCGCAACATGAAACTGACCGGTTTTAAAAATTCACCGGTAATACTCCCGTCATGAATTTTGTGTTCGAGGAACATCTCATCATAATCAAACGCATGTGACAGTCCCAGCGTAATGACGAAGTTCGTAGCCACCATACGATAAGATATCCCGTCAACATACGCTGCATCCCCATATAACGCCTTATAGATACACAGGTAAACTACGATCATCATGGCCGTGTTGACTATTCCCATGAAAAAATCTAATTTGTATGCCATTTTATCCTCAAATTTCTTGACGGCAAATTCCACATAAGCTCTCATAGATTAATTTCCCTCCGCTGCCGGATCGTCCAGAACGACCCTTCCCTCGTAAATATCGCGAATGATTCCGTCTATCTCAGGTTCGCAGATAGAAATATCCTTGATATTTTTTTGTGCAAAAAGATTTTCCATGACCGTATTCATGGGTGCAACATTCAGATCAAATGTCTGTATTTCCTTCTCATCATTTTCAAGCAGTATTTCAATGGTCTTGGAATTGGCATATTTATTTTTAATCTGTTCAATGCTTCCGTCATATATCTTTTTTCCCTTATCAATGATGATCAGCCGGTCGCAGACCTTCTCTATATCCTGCATATCATGGGTTGTGAATATAATAGTGGTCTTTTCTTTTGCATTGATATACCTGATGAATTCCCGTATCTTTTCCTTCGCCACCACGTCCAGTCCGATCGTCGGTTCATCCAGAAACACGATTTCCGGCGAGTGCAGAAGCGCCGCAACGATATCTCCCCGCATTCTCTGTCCCAATGACAGCTGCCTTACAGGCTGATTGATAAAATCTTCCATATCCAGAAGTTCCGTAAACAATTTCAGATTCTCCTCATATTTTTCCTGCGGTATTTTGTAAATGAATTTCATCAGTTCAAAGCTTTCTATTAAGGGCAGATCCCAGTTCAACTGTGATTTCTGTCCGAATACAACGCCGATATTTTTCACATACTGTTTTCTCTGCTTATACGGTATATATCCTTTTATGTTTACGTCCCCCGCATCCGGATACAGGATGCCTGACAGGATTTTGATCGTCGTGGATTTCCCTGCGCCGTTCGGGCCTATGAATCCAACGATCTCACCACGCTTTATGGAAAAGCTCACATCATCGACGGCTTTTTTTATCTCATATTTTCTGTTAAAAAGATATTGAAACGAAGCGGCCATGCCTTTCTCGCGTTTTGCGACCTTGTAATATTTCTTAATGTCCTGAACCATAATCATGTTTTCCATACTCGCCCTCCATATATCTTCTTAATCGTTCCTTCCAGATCAGGTTCAGACAGTCTGATATCCCTGATCTTACTTTTTTCCATAAGATGTTCCAAAATTCGGGTTGTTTCTATCTTGTGTATATCATAATCAATTGTTACCGTGTCTGAATCGATACTGTATTTCTCCAGAGGAAGGTCTTCAAAATCAGGAAGCTCACCCGATATCCTGACTTCCATCCTGTAATGCGGTGAAAACTCATTTATAATACGCTCCGTTTTCCCGTCAAAAATAATCTGCCCTTCATCAATCAGAATCACTCTGTCGCACAACTTTTCCACCTCTGCAAGATTATTGCTTGTATAAATGATCGTAGAATGCTTTTCCTGCCTATAAGTTTCAAAAAACTGCATGATCTTATGCTTTATGGAAACATCCACGCCGATCAGGACTTCGTCGAGCATCAGAATCTTAGGCTCCGCAAGCAGGGCATATACAAGCTCGCATCTCATTCTTTCTCCCAACGATAGATTTCTCGGCCTCATATTCATAAACGCTCCGGTTTCAAAAACCGCCTCCAGCCTTGCGAGCCTGCTTTCATAAGCTTGCAGATCGATCTGATACATTTTGATGCAATTCTCCAACGAAGCCTTCACTGTAAGGTCTTCCCATAATTGAGACTTGATTCCTGATACATATACCAAATCCTTAAGAGCCTTCTTATCTTCTATTAAACTCTCCCTGCCATTCGTCCTGACAAATCCGGCATCCGGCTTTACCGCCCCGGCTATTACATTCAGCAATGTGGTTTTACCCGCACCGTTCAATCCAATCAAGCCTACATTTTCATTTGAAGCAATATGCAGAGAGATTTCTTTTAATACTTTTTTATTACCAAAAGTCTTAGATACATCCTTTAATATGATCAGAAGCATTCACCGCCTATCTTACATATTTTGCTTTGCAAAAAACGAGCAAGCTCGTTTGCGAGATTCGCTTCGCGAACTCGAAATATGCCGTGGAATCTAATATTACATAAAAAATCCCGCACGTCAACGAATGCGGGATAAACAACCTCTATATAGGGATAAGCAGCACTTATCCCAGCATAACTCTTACAATAAACATTCCATCCTTCTCATAAATATCAATATTGCCCTCATACTTTTCCGTAACCGCTTTCATCTGCTTCATACCGTATCCATGCCCCGGCTCTTCCTTCGAAGACGCCAGTTCCGGATTATCTTTTAAAACAGAGCCGTCAATACTGTTCTTAACTGTTATGACATCAAATCCTTTCTCAGATACTATATTCACTTCCAGCTTTTTGCCCCCAGACTCTAAGGCGCCGTTTACCGCATTATCCAGCATATTATTAAGAAGTGACGAAAAGTCCACGCTGTCCATATAAGAAAAGGACAGATTTTCTATCTCGGCTTTTATCTCTATACCCTGCTCTTTTGCCATGGAGAGCTTGCTGTTAATAATATAACTCAACAGGGAATTGCCCACGTTGACATAGGTATACATCCGGTTCAGCTTGTCCAGAATCTCTCCCGCATACTGCCTGGCTTCCTCCGTCTTGTTCTCCTCCAGATACGAGAGAATGACCAGCGTATGGTTCTTCATGTCGTGCTTCAGCAGTCCGATCTGCTGCTGAATCCTGCGTATTTCTTCCGCCATCTCCTGCTGTTTGTCATAATCGTCCCTGATATCCGACAATCTCTTTTCCATATCCAGATTGTCCGCCAGATATCTTGTGAGTAGTTTGTCCTGTTCCTCATATTTCGCTTGATCGGCTTTTCTCTTATTAATTTGCCCAATCAACAATATCCCCAGTATTATTATGATTACCACAAGAATCAAATACATTTTTGCAACCCTTCTAATTCCGAAGCATCTCGAGAATCTTCTTCCGTACCTCTTTCTCATAGCTCCTGCCCACGGGAAGCGCTATGCTTTCACCGCCGGCTCTCAGTAAAACCTCAGAATTTCTCAGTTTTTCGATGTAATCCGCATTGACCAGATAACCTTTATGGCACCTGATAAATCCCTTGCCCTGAAGCTCATTCAAAGCATTCGTCATAGTTCCCCTGATACGGATCGTTTCATCGCAGGTCTTTATCATGAGATAATTTTTCTCTGCCTCTATATAGATGATATCTTTAATGAGCACCCTGATAAGCTCCTGTCCCTTCCGGAACACTAATTCCTGCTTGTTTTCCAACAATTCCCGGTTCACCCGCTTCACTAATTCATCGATTTCCTGATCGATATACGTTTTACGGATAAATCCGAAGGGTCTGTATGCAAAAGTCTGGTAAACCAACGCGTCATGGCTGGTTATGAATATCAGAATCGTTTTCAGTCCCTGCTCATTGATATATCCCGCGATATCCATTCCATTATGATAGGGCATATCTATATCAAGAAACAATACGTCTATCTTCTCACTTTGAATACATTCCATCAGTTTTCTTGAATCATCAAAGCCGGTGTAACGCGCCGATATGTCATTTTCATCAAAACAGTTCCGGACTTTTCTCAGGATATCATTCAAGATTTCCTTTTCATCATCGCAGATTACTATATGGTACATCTTTCTTCCTCATTTCTGCGCTTTAGCCGTAATGATATTGGGATAGCGGCATTGTCCGCAGTCTACTTAGCTTTCGATTACACAGATTCATGATGACGGGTTCTTCATCGCTTTTTCCCACTTGCCGCTATGATACCTGATCTCATAACAGATCCCGCGGAACATCCAGTCGATCGTCATCGCAATCCAGATCCCCATCAATCCCAAATGGAATACATTACTGAAAAAGTACGCCGTGCCGATTCGAAACACCCACATAGACACAATAGCGATCGCCATCGTCCACATCACATCTCCCGCCGCGCGCAATGTATTTGGCAGGGAAAAAGACGGCACCCACGCAAACGTACACATAACGGCATGGAAGCAGATGACCTGCACCGCCAACGCTTCCGTCTCCGGCGTCAGATGATAGAGTAAAAGCACTTTCCGGCACGAAAGAATCATGATAACAGACACCGCTATCATACAGATACTTGTCAGGCGCATCAGTTTTTTCGTATAATACCTGACCTGTCCGTAATCCCCCGCGCCGATACAATAAGATGTCACAGATAAAATTGCCATGTTGATCGCCATGCCCGGCAGGATATTGAAATTCGCCACCGTACCGCAGACTGCATTTGCGGCAATCGCCGATGTGCCGAAAGTGGATACCAGACTCAGGAGCAGGATTTTTCCCAACTGGAAAAGGCTGTTCTCCAGGCCGTTTGGGATTCCGATATACAGGATTTTCTTAATCTGCTCCAAATTAAGTTTCGCGGTCACCCGATGCTTAAAACAGATCACTTTGTCCGATCGGAATAGAAGATAAAAAATAATGCCTGCCGCAGTGGTTCTGGACACGGTAGTGGAAATCGCCGCGCCCGCCACTCCCATATTACATCCGAAAATCAGAATGGCATTGCCGATCAAATTCATCAAGTTCATCAGCAGCGATATGTACATTGTCGTCTTGGAATCTCCCATGGCTCTGAAAAGCGCAGCACAGCCGTTATAAAGCGCCAGCGGACAGATCGAAAGCCCGGTAATAATCAGATAAGTCGTAGCACTGCTCATGACCTCTGCTTCCACCTGACCGAAAATCGCCCCAAGGATCGTCTTATGCCCGCCGAGCAACACGACTGTGGTAACGACCGAGGTATACAGCAAAAAAAGAACCATCTGCCACGCAGACCGTCCCGCTGCCTCTTCGTTGCGCTGCCCCAGAGCATGTCCGGCAACAACGGCGCCGCCGGTAGCCAGCGCCGCAAAAACCTGAATAATCAGAATATTAATATTATCCACCAGAGAAACACCCGATACCGCCGCTTCTCCCACGCCGGAGATCATGACAGTATCCAGCATACCGACCAAGATAGCCAGAAGCTGTTCCATGATCAAGGGCAGAATCAGTTTCTTAAGATCAGCATTACTATAGAACTCTCCCTGTACTTCTTCCTTCGTGTGCATCGTCCGTCACTGTCCTCACATAGATTATGAACCTTATTCTATGCCCATTCATCATCAATGTAAAGTACCTTCCCTATGTCGTACAGCACGCACAGCCTGAAACCCTCTCCATAGCGTTACGCAATCATACGGAGCTAGTCTAGCATACATGCTGATGCAGATATTTCTCTCTGGTCGCTAATCCCCCGCGGATATGCCTCTCTGATTTATTGACATCCAGCACTTTTCTCGCTTCCGCCGCCAGGGACGGGTTTAGCTGGGTGAGGCGGTCTGTTACGTCTTTATGTACCGTACTCTTACTAATCCCAAACTCCTTCGCAGTCTGTCTCACCGTAGCATTATTCTCAATGATATAATTGGCAATCTGGATTGCACGTTCCTCAATATAATCTTTCAAAAGGAAACCCCTCAGAACACTTTTTTACATTGTATGAAGTGGTTTGAGGGGTTATGACTGTTT
>JAAUZY010000110.1 GCA_014804355.1 Lachnospiraceae bacterium | reverse complement strand
TACAAAGAAAAACCAGAACTTTTTCTTTGTTCTGGTTTTATTATCAACCCAATCT
Organism: Lachnospiraceae bacterium; assembly: GCA_014804355.1. Taxonomy (GTDB): domain Bacteria; phylum Bacillota; class Clostridia; order Lachnospirales; family Lachnospiraceae; genus UBA3282. Next base: position 21,838 of record JAAUZY010000110.1, on the reverse strand, counting down.
TCAATTTTGTATAACACCCTAAAAATGTTCAGAGGGATATTGACTTTTCACTCGTCAGTTCAATTCCTTAACAATATCCACATGCACCATTGCATATACATCCATTGGCTTAAGTTTGATAGTCTTTTCTTTCGGATCTACATCATCCCATACTTTTTGTTCCTGTTTCTTCAATATTTTAAATGCTTCCTCTAACCTTTTTTCCCCTAGTTTGCTATCATTCTCAGCACTATTGATAACCATATTTGCAAGTGCGTTGCCTTTTCTACCCCGTGATAACAATACTTTTCCATTTCCTTCACATTTTATAAAACATTCGTCATATTTTTCAATATCTTTCCAACCATATAAGCCTTTACTATCAACAAAATATTCATATACCTCGGCTTCATTAAAATACTCCCTCCACCATAATGCTAAAGTTCCTTTCAAAGCACATTCTGGAAATTCCCCACTTCTTACTGTCTTCCAACTGAATTTCCAGATCTTTTGATATATCTTGTCAATCGTATGAATAATACTGTAGATCACATCTAATATATATTGAATACTGATCTCATTATAATGAAACTTGTACAGATATGACCAAATGATATCTACAATATTTTTTCTGATAAACATAGGAATCTTTACACTCAACCTAATTAACTCCCTTACTTTCTCTAATTCTTCTTTACGCGTTATGTCTTTCATATAATGAAAAAGTTGATTGGTATACCCTATTCCCTGTGTCTTTTCTAGTAAGAGTAAATTTTCAATTGGTGAATCTACAAGCGTCTGATAAATTTCGTGAGTCTTAGGAAATGCATACTGCCTTAGACTATCCTTTTTCGAGTCAATATCAAAAAAACCAATATTCTTTTGTTGCATCATTAGCTCGTGATAATCTTTACATCCCCCTATAATACCATTCATTGGAAAATTTTTATCACCATAGTCTGCTAGCGGATAATGCTTCTTTGCATTATCAATGCTAACTACTTTGCTGTTGCATGCCTCTGATTCCCATCCTTGCTCCATTGAATCATTAGGATATATATCACATTCTTTATCTGCCCGAAGAAGTCCAAGGTAAATATCTGCCCAAAGATCCGGAATATAATTACTAATATTTGTAATTTCTTCTACAATTTTAAACATAATTGATTTGAATTCCAGAGCCTCTTTCATTTCATTTTCCAATTCATCATCAGTGGAATTCAAATACTCTTTCCATTTCAATTTTTCTATATCCACAGTCAAATTCTTCTCTAATCGTTCAATAAAAAGCTCATAGGAAATACTTTCACACAGTACTGTTGTCTGCTTACTTTCCCGCAGCTCCAATATATCTTGTCGCATAAAATCATCTTTAATTCCTGTCCCCAAAATAAATACCTCCCAAACCAGCATATTTTAACAATAAAAAAATCATTATTATGGTCCATGCAATCCCTCTATGTTCTGTCCCAGCCTTCATAAATTATATCACTATAATAAGCATACCAAAAAAACAGGAAAATGGAAATCTCTGCATATGGCAATTATTCACACTTTCCTGTTTTTCTACATATTATTCTACTTCAATATGCTAATAATTTTATTCTCAATTTGCGTCATCAATTTTTAATGCCGCTATTACTATTGTCAGTATCCCAATTACTACCGCCTTAAATACTTCTTCCATCATATACCGCCTTTCACTTAATTATTACGCCGCCGTCTGCGTCTTCGCCAGCGCAGACATCACTTTCTTATATAGTTCCTCACTCATCGCCTCAGGTGTCCGTATCTTATACCTTTCCTGCACGGTTTCCATCGTTACGCCTGTCCGGTCCAGTTCTGCCTGCAGGGATGTCATCTGCTCCGCTGAAAGGCAGAGGTCGTCCTTCCGCTTTCCCCTTTTCTGTTTTCCGGTGTTTCCTACATCTTTTCCATCCTCATTCTTTCCGGAAGCCTCCCTTGTCTTCATCGCATACACCGCCTGCCCTTTCACATTTACGATCACCAGCGACGATATCTCCCGGCTGCTGTTATACTCAATGGAACCTACCGAAAAACGGTCATAGCAGTAATACTTCTTCTCCCGGTTTTGTCCATCCTTACTCTGTATCGCCGCTGTCCCTGCCGGTATCCAGATAAAAGGCGCCGTGTACAGTTCCCGCCCGATACCCCAGTTAAAACAGGCACGCTTAAAACTGTCGGAAGCCTGCCCTTTCTCTTTCTCCGAATAGCTCATCGTCCCTACATCCTGCTTCGCCACCCATGTACCGGTTTCCTTATCGTAGATTTCCACCGTGCAGTACAGGTTCCCGTCTATGCACTGGTGGCTGCGCTTCCAGCCGAATATCCCGAATGTCTCGTCAAGGATCTTCTGGTCTACCCTCGCATCCTTGTATAGTAAAAGGCTAAGCCCCTTTTCGTTGATCGTGGCTATCCTGCACTCGATCTCATCCGCCTTAAGCAGCCTGACCATATCCTGTTCCATCTTCTCCCTCCTTTCCACTGCCATCACCCGGTTTCCCCATCTCTGTGATTAATTTCAGCCTGTCACACACGTAAGCGCTCAATTCATCATGCAATCCGTCTTTCCATCCCATCCATTCCTGATAGAAAGATTCCAGTATCCCTTGCTTAAGGTTCAGGAGCTCCCGTATGTTATCTTCTTTCAAGAGTTTAGCGTGCTCCACAAACATCTCATATAGGTTTACATAAATCTCAATCTTATAAGAAGCTGCAAAAATATCTTCTTTCTTTTTTATCAGCACAGAGTCTTTGAAGAGCATAAGCTCCATATGAAGCCGCTGCATCAACAACTCCCGCAGTTCCTTTTCATCCATAAATAAGCCTCCTATGCCGCTTTCACTTCAAACCGTCTGGTATGCGATACTTTCTTATAATCTGCATAGAGCTCCGGTCTTTCGACCTTGATACGTTTCGCATCCAGCTTCGTGGAATCGATATTTTTCCATGAGACACGGAAGCTCTCACTGCTCGCATATTCGTTATCCTGCATAAACAGCTTCACCTCCTGCTCGATCTGCTTCTGCTCCTCCTGCAGTTCAGAGATAGTGCCAAGAATCTCCTCCCGGCGTTTCAGCTTTTCATCAAACCCGACAAGTTTTACCGCGCTTTCCTTTCTTGCCGTATGGAAATACCGCCCGATCACCTCATCGCATGCCCTGCTCCCATCCGGCGGCGGTATAATCCCCGGCACGACATACCTGTTCCAGAAATCGCCTTCTATCTCTATGAGGCGGCTGACCAGCCCATCATCCCACTCCAGCCTCCGGTATGTGAACTCCCTGCCTAAGATAACTGCCGCGATATACCATGCACGTTTCCCGGTCACTGCCATATAATGGTAACACTGCATGACATAATGGAGCGGGATATCCCCGTCAGCCCACTTATCGGCATTATAGGCGCTGGCTGTCTTACATTCCAGCCCCGCGTCCTCACCTACCACCAGACGGTCAACATCCGCGATCATGAAAGGGTGTTCCACACTCCGGTACATAAAATTGGACTTCCTGACTTTTAACCCGGTTGCTTCCGTAAATCTCTGTGCAACATAATCCTCCAGATCGTGGCCGATACGGATTGCTTCGCTGTCCTGTTCTTCCGCTGCTTCACTTGTCTTGTCCTCAAATACTTTCATGGCGCTGCTGTAAGGGTTCACGCCGCAGATCGCACCTGCATCCGAGCCTCCGATACCCGATTTTCTCAGGCGCAGCCATTCCATATTGTCAACCCCTGCTAATGATTTCTTTTCAAACATAATGTATCTCCCTTCCTTTTCTACTATCTGTATATAACTTTTGATACAATTTCATAATACGATTTCCGGACATCTACTCCATTTTGCCGGCCAGTTCAATATTAAATATAGGAATAAAAATAAGAAGGGATGCCAAGACCCGAATGTTCCCGGCAATCCCTGCTCTATTCTTATCTCCCTAAAGATACCTTCTGCACCAGTGTCCTTACACCCTGACATATATATCATCCGGACCATTCCCTGTGATATACGTTTTCCCTGCCGCCATTCAGCCAAAAGAAGTTGTACTGGTCCCTCCATACATACATCTGTGAAAATCACTGGACAGAAAATATCCATAGCAACGGCCATTGTTCCCACGCCATATTCTGGTGATATCCGGGGCTGTACCGCCAGAATCGATATAGGATGATGTCATTTAATCACATCATCACATCAAGCTGCCCTCACAAGCTGGTAAGCCTTATCGATCAGCGGATTGCCGTCAACGGTGCGTGCAAACAAATTCTCATTATAATTTGCCGTCCTGCGCAGGGGTTTTGCATGGGTCGCAAAATCCGATACCGCATTGATGAACCGGTATGCATTCTTTCCCACTCCCTGCAGGTCAGGTGCATCGAAATATCTGTGTGCCATATCCTCCCGCAGTTTTGTGATATTCTTGTCCTGAATGGAACCGGCTCCCTTATCCAGCGGCAGGAGCCTTTCGATATATTCCGCCACCTGACTGTCCGTGACCTTCTGCTTCTGCAGGTTTTCAAACTCTTTCCCTAGCCGTACCATATATTCCTCAGCCATAAAGAGTGTCTGCTCCGCCTCCTGCAGCTTGTCCCTGATATTCCCCGTATGTACCATGGACCATGAACGTTTCGCCGTATCCAGTGCAAGGTTCAGCGTATTGTTGCACACCACCCTGACAGGCGTCAGTGCCACTTTCACCGCCCCGCTTCCGTCATGTGCATTGGAAAATACCAGATAAGGGGATATCTGTTCCCCTGAAATGATATATTCCTTCGGAAGCCTTGCAAGGATCCATACCCTCTTCCCGCCCTGAAGAGACCCTGCTGTCTCATAGCGGACACCGCTTCCCAACAGCGTATCGGTAAATGCGAATGCCTCCTGATTCTGGATGATCCTGTAACGGTCAGTCACCACACCCAGTACACGGCGGTCCCTGTCCCGGATATTTGCCTTATATCCCTGAATGACCTCACCGGTATCCGTGCAGACCAGTTCCTGCTTCACCTGCCAGTCCAGCCCTGCCAGATATAGGGCCTCCTCTGAGGAAGGTGCTTCTGATACCCTCGTACCTAGCCCGTGCCATGGTTTTTCCCTTGTGTAAAACATTGTTTCAACATTTGCTGCCATAATTGTCTTCTCCTTTTTTAACAAGATTTTTGGTTGATCATTTTGAAGTTTTGTTTTCTGCTTTCCATCCTCCTTCCTAAAAAGACGGGGCTGTTCCCGCACGCAGCCCCATCCCACAAAATGAGGGAAAACCTTAACGGGCTCTCCCTGTTTAAAATGGTATTCTATCTGAACGGTAATGGCTTACCGAAAGTCAGGGATCGGTATATCCCTGTAAATACTGTTGTACTGTTATAGTCATGCAATAATTTCTTCAATCCCCGCCTTTTTCCTGTTATAACGATACAGGTTGAATGACAGAATTTCTTCAGGTTCTACCTGCGTTATGTTGACTTCCTTCACCATCTGACGGTAAAATATATACTTCCGGTCCGGGTCATCAGGCAAAAGCATCACTTCATGGACGGAACTGGGCAGGATCAGCAGATCTGAATCCAGACTTGAAGCCAGTTTACTGATTCTGTCTGAGTACAGCATTGCGGAAGCGCCATACATTTTCTCTTGATTGGTCAGCACATAAATCTTCATATCATCTTCTTCCATTCTGACCCCTGACATGCCATAAATCAGTTCCGGCAGCGGTACCAGCAGTTCCGGCATGTTCCGTCTCATGTTGTCCTGTGCGGTTTGGTATAAAGTATCGGCCGTCTGGCTCCACATGTCTATGTGGCTATTGTGAATCAATATAGATGCCTTTCCAAACTTTACTTCTTCCATCGAATAATAGAATACAACCGCCAGATCACACCACTTAATATGCGGGACATCTTTCAAAAGATTCTCATTCCGGCTGTAATTGACCAGTTTATGGAAAATCCTGTCTTTGACAGACTTAAACTCCCTGAAAAAGTTCATGTCAAAATCAATATCTTCCATCCGTTCTTCATACAATGCGACTATTCTGTCTGCAATCACATGAAGATCCGTTCCCTCACTGTACTGCCTGTAAGGTTCTTCCAGATAGATGGTGGGTGATACGTTTTCAGTTTCCTTAATCATAACGACTCCCGTCATCCGGATATCATTATTTTTCGTTACCTCTGTAACTCTGATTTCATAATCTTCACCCATTTTCTGCTGTAAAATTTTTACCATTTTTTCTACAAATACATTAAAATCCATTTTAGATTTCCTCCTCATATACGTTTTTCCATACAAAAAGGACAACCAAATCGGTTGTCCCCTTTTGTGTGTAAATCATTATCTACGCTGCCTTTTTAAAACCATTTTATCATCGTCTTCAACTCACCCCGCCCAAACTTATGCAGAAGCGTATAGAAATCCATATCTCCTTTACACACGGCTCTGATCAGCTTAAGCACATACTCATCTTCCGGCAGTTCCTCGTCCGGACAACGCGAAAAGCCGAGCACCCAATCATAGTATGGGCAGTTATCTGTATAATCAAAGTCATTTCTGGCTTCTATATACATCTCCAAGGGAGCCCACATGTGGATCCTGCCCGGATCATCTGGCTTTTTCCAGTCACATGAAAAGACTCCATAATGGACTTCTGTCTGTGGGAAATCCACCCTTACAATATCCCCTTTTTCAAAAGGGAGCGGTACATAGACCAAATAATCATCTACCAGCGCAAATTCTTCTCTCTCTGCAAAACACTTGTCGTAATCTATGCTGACATTTACCATACGCATTTCACTATCGAAAAGATAATCCTCGCCATCACAGCCCTTTGCATGATCTATCTTTATGCGATGGATCTTTGCAAAGGTCTTTGCATCTTTAATATCCTCATCATCCAGATACTCCTGTTTTTCCTTAAGCAGATACGCCCATGCTTTTTCATAAGTGGAAAAATACTGCCAGTCTCTTCTTTGATCGCTGTATTCCTGCTCATAAAGACCTGCTGCAAAGACAATCCCTTCTGTTTCAAAGCGGGCTGCCAAAGCCCCTTTCCATGCGCGTATCGTTTCTATGACCACATCCCGGAAAGACTGTAAAGGGACCCAAGCTGCCAAATTCTGGCCAAATAGTTTCTTCCTTAAATTGATCAGCAGTATAACAATCTACAAGATACTGCAGAGCATCTATTTTTTCCTCCACAGTCCTCTTAAGACTCTTAGATACCAGCACTGCCCATTCAGCAGGTGTAAAACAGGTATCCCGGTTATATTCTCTGATATCCGGAGAATCTATGAATTGCAATAGATCATACATAAAATTTTCCTCGCTTTCGTATGTTCTCAATATTGAATATTAACACCAGCTCATTTTTGTCCATACACCATTTTTCTCAGAAAATATGGTTCAGGATACCCTTAATGCCACCCACAAACGCTCCGACTACACTTCCGACTAATGCTCCCGGTGCCCCCAGAATACAGAGACCGACAGCCGCACCGTTCCCGACTCCTTCCGCTATGTAATCAACCATGCCGTACAGATTTCTTTCCACTCCTTCACTGTAGTCCATCTCGCCATCGTTGTGTTCATACTGTCCTGCAGCTGTATTGATACCGCCAAAGACCGCCGCCCGCTTTTGCGCCGGAAGCGCATTTAAAATATAATACAGAAGCTTTGACAGATTATAAGGGTGCACCACATCCCCTGACTCTTCCTCATAGCCTGCGCAGTAATAGACCGGCGTAATATCCAGCCCTGTATCCTCTTTGATCCGTGTCCTTATGGAAGCCACCTTTTCCTCCAAAAATCTGGTCAATGTCTCATCCGGCTCATTCTTTTCATAATCCCAATGCCTGCCGGTTTTCATGGCAATATCCGCCTGATTCAGGGCAATCAGAATGCGTTCCGTATCCCCTTTCAGTTCCGGGATGATCACCTCGTTCAGAATCTGATAGGATGTCCCAAGATCTTTTGTGGAACCGTCCATTATCACTAATACCAGATCGATCAAGGCATTTTTTTCACCATCCTCCCCCTCGTCCACTTCCTGCAGCAGTTCCGTGATCACCTCCCTGTGGTGTCCGTCAATCTCCGTGCCATCGCCAAGACCGGGCGTGTCCCACAAGACCAGATTGCCGATCCGGTACCGTTCAATATCCTTTGTTTCCGGGTCCGCCCGGCTTCCCACCTTGGCAACCTCCACATATTCCTCCGGCTTGTTGCAGGAAAACAAAGCATTGATGGTAGAGCTCTTGCCACACCCAGTAGCCCCCACCAGCATAATGTTTGTCTCTGTATTGCACAGCTTCCTAAGCCGCGCCAGCATGGTCTGTTTTTCCTCCGCAGGCGCATTACTTTTTAGAATTTCCTCCTCCAATGCCCCGCAGATCTCATCCATACTTTCTTTCACAATAATATTGTCCATATCCTCATCAGACTCCCTTAAAAATGGACCTAATCCGTTTAATATCTCTTTCATTTTCAATCTTGCCCTCCTGTTTATCTTTATTTCACCGCTCACCCACTGTGCAGATTCTTTCCCTATGCCCGCTCTATCCAGTCAAGGGAGCTGTAACCGCTCGTCAGGTTAATTTCTGCATCTGTCAGCATGACCATATTGAAATCACCCCTCTCCTTTTCGCCATAGAAGAAATGATACCAGCAGCCATTCCCATCCAATTCACTCTCCAGACTTCCATAGACCGGTTCCTTCATGGACGGAAGCTGAAGCTTCAATCTGCTTCCGTTTTCAAACGGCAGAGGATGATATAGAGAATAATCGTTAAACCGTTGTACAGTATCCTCACTAATCCCCTGCATTTCCAAATCTTCATCATTCACAGACAGATCTTTTATTTCCCACTTTCCATCTATCTTGTACATTGTAAAACGGAACGCTTCTTTCACCTTCCCATTCTGCGGCACCTGCAGCGCAGTCACAGACGCATATCCCATTCCACCATATCTGCATCTGCTCTCCTTGTCGCCATATATGCTCTCCATTTCCGTCGCCACTTCATCCACCGTGTCATATGCGCCACCCAAACTGTGCCCACCCACATCACTCACCTCTTCGTCCCATACCACCTCATTACATTCCAGTATAAAAATTGTCCTTACAGACGGATGGTAGATCATATCAATATACTTGCAATATAAACGGTACATTTCGTCTATCCTGCTGTTTTCTTCCACAGTGCCTGTTTTAGCCAGATGTTTCAGCATAACTGCTTTCTGCTGCACAGAGATAAATGCATGCAGGATAAGTTGCTCCTTTTCAAATATTCCAAAGATATCTTCCTTCCGATAATAATCCCTGATCTCCGCCGACCGGATCAGGCTGTACACATCCATCTCTTGACTTTTATCCTCATCCATTTTGTCATCCAATATCTTTTTTTCTTCCATGATATTCCACCTTTTCTGTTTTCCCTTGACCATCTATGCCCGCTCTATCCAGTCAAGTGAACTGTAGCCGCTCGTCAGGTTGATCTCTGCATCCGTCAGCCCCAAGGAATCGCTATACCCCTTCCCATCCACATCGTCCAAATACAGAAAATGATACCAGCACCCATTTCCATCCAGTTCGCTCTCCAAAGTTCCATAAACAGGCTCATCCATGAAAGGCAGCTGGAACTTCAGCCTGCAGCCGTTTTCAAATGGCAGGGGGTGATATTGCCAGCCACCTGTGTAATCCATAAGTTTAATGGATTCATCGCTGATTCCCTGTCTCCTCAGTTCATTATCATCAATATGAAACTCTTTGATCACCCATTCCCCGTCTATCCAAAACAGGTAAAATTTAAATACTTCTTTCGCCTTCTCATCCGGTGGTACATTCACCACAGTCACACGTGCAATAACTGTTTCCCTCCCCCACTTCGCATAAACCTCTTCCATTCGTGCAATTATCTCATCCAGCGATTCATATACACTGTCAAGGCTCGAATCACCACCAAACCATCCTGCAGATCCATCATTCCACTGCCAATCAACGCTCTCCATCACAAAAAGAGTTCTCACCGACGGATGATAAACCATATCGGTATACCGGCTGTATATAAGGCATATTTCTTCTGACAGACGTTTTTCTTCCACCGTTCCTGTCTCTGAAAGCTGCTTTAACATGGCTGCTTTCTGCTGTACAGAAATATATCCATGCAGAATCAGGATCGCCTTTTTTTCCCAGTTATCACAGACATTCTCCCTCCGGTAATAATCTCTGATCTCCGCCGACCTAATCAGGCTGTACACATCCATCTCATGACTTTTTTCCTCAGCCGTTTTGTCATTCCATATGTTTTTTTCTTCCATGATATCCCACCTTTCCTACTTTCCCTTTACCATCACTTATTCAAATGCGCTTAAATAAGCATAAACCTGCATATGACAGATTCTGCCTTTCATCTCAGACCCATTTCAGAAGATCCTCCAATTCGTTCCTCCCGAATTTATGCAGAAGTGTATAGAAATCCATTTCACCTTTTCGAACTGCCCGTATCAGTTTAAGTACCTGTTCATCTTTCGGAAGTTCTTCATCTGTACAGTATGAAAAGCCGAGCACCCAGTCATAATATGGAATATCATCCGTATAATCAAAATCCTTGTCTTCCTCGCTATATATGTCCAGTGAAACCCACATGTTGATATGCTCCGGTCTCTCCGGCCTCTTCCAGTCGCAGGAAAACACACCATAATGGATCTCTTCCCATGGGAAATCCACTTTTACAATATCCCCTTTTTTAAATGGAAGCGACACATGGCACGACCATTGATCTACTGTATCAAATGGCTCCCGCCCCGCATATGCCCGGTCACTATCTATGTAAATCTGTACCATACGCATTTCATTATCAAAAAGATACTCTTCTCCATCATGGCCCTCTGCATGGTCCAGTTTGATGCGGTTGATTCTGGCAAAGGTCTTTACATATTTAATCTTCTCATCATCCAAATAATGTTTTTTCTTCTTTAATAAATACTCCCATGCTTTTTCATAACTGGAAAAATACTCATATTTTCCTTGATCGCCATCCTGCTCGCAAAAATATGTTTCAAAAACAACATTCTCTGTTTCAAAACGTACCGTCAGTGCCTCCTTCCATAGCCCTATTGTCTCAATGACGACATCGCGGAATGACTGCAGTTCCCCTCTTCCGCAACAGTATTCATATACGCTCTCCTCTATAAATTCGCCGGCTGTATAATGATCTGCCAGATATTGCAGGGCTGCTATCTTTTCCTCCATGCTTCTTGTAAAACTCCTGCCAATCAACACAGCCCACTCCGCAGGCGTAAACTGCGTCTCTTTGTTGTACTCCCGGATGTCCGGAGAGTCTATAAATTTTAAAAAGTCATACATATTTTTCCCTTTCTCTTTTCACTTTTCCCATGATAAGTATCTGTTACCGTACTGCTTTACACTTCCATAAGACCTCCTGTGTTTTTGGTTCTAAAATTAGTATAGAAACTATATATGACACATTCTGTCATTCTCCAAAAGATTTTAGACAGACAGCGGACATTATATTTCGCTAAACTGCCCGTTGATAAAAACCCCAGAGACTGTTCTCTGAGGTTCTTTGCCTTCCTTCATAATTATCATATATTATTTCAATTTTCTGTTAATACGCTTAACTGTATAGCGCCAATATTTCCTGCACCTTTGCCTTCATCTCCTGCCGCAGACTTTCCGGACGGATGACTTCGATCTTATTTCCTTGGCTTAGCAGCCACATAACAATTCCCGTTCCATACACCTCAGCACTGATTATATACTCATGCTCCTTCTGCTCAATAATCTGCGCTGTTGGCAGCCTGTCAAGCACCGGCTCCGGATTCTCCCCGTAAAATTTCAACTGGACTCTCATCAGCTCTCCCGCGTACATAAACTGAATCCGTTTGCGGAATTCGCCTTCCTCAAACCGGTCCGCATAAGATACCTGAAATTTTTCTCCCGTCTCCCTGTAAGTCTTGATCCTGTCTATCCGGAAAATCGCCGGATAGCTGTACTTATGCTTCCAAACCCCATCCTTTTCCCGTTCTACAATAAAAGCATTCAGATAAAAATAATACTCTGAAAAGAGAACCGCCATCGGCTCTACCAGACGCGTGACTATCTCATTCTCATGCTCTGCTTTTGTATAAGTGATCTCGATCAGGTTATGTTCCTGAATATCCGCACCCAGATCCCACAGTTTGTCCTGAATACAGCTTTTATGGTGAAGCTCCACATAATGGAACCGTTCATTGGAAAGCAGTTCCTTGACCAACTGCATGTTTTTCAAAGGGACGCAGCCGCTGATCATCTTATTTAAAATGCTGCCAATTTCCTTTTTGGTGAACGCACGGCTTGCAAGCAGAACCTTACTCACCGCAAGTATCTCACTGTTTGACATCAGGGAACCTTCTTCGCCGGTCATGATGAATCCCTTTTTGCTACGGTCGTACTCTATCGTGCGGTTGTCTGATGCCTTGTCCGCTTTGCGTTCATCCAGAAAAGCGCGGATGTCGTCAATGTCACGCTGGATGGAACGTTCGTCTACGCCGAATCTTTTAGCTTCCTCTGTTTTATTGATTGTCTTTCCTTCTGAAAGGCGGGTATACAGGTCGAGAACGCGGTTATTTTTAGAAAATTTTTGTTCTGTCATGAAAAGGCTCCTTTTCCAAAGTCATTAAGGGAGTTGATCCATCACGCTGTTAAGCAACAACATCCGAATTTCACTTTCCGTCAATTCCAGCTTTTCACCAAATTCTTTCTTGCTCACCTGATCCTTCTCCATATCACGCTGAATAGATTTTAACGTCTTTTTCACTGCGGTATCATGCATATTCAAGATCTTGCATAATTCTTTAATCCCTTCTACATTTTGTTCACCGGAATCAGATATCATTGATTCACACTTCCGCAGCGCTGCCTCTATTGCTTCTACACTATATTTACTTTCATTCAACAACCTTTCTGTTTTCTTATCTAAAAGCTCGCACAGGTATTGTCGGTCACTTTTTTTCCTATCTTCAAACATTTGTTCCTGACTTTTCAGAATTTCCAATACTCTGTTCAGTTTATCTTCTATTTCAGCCAATTTCTTTCGTTTAAAGAAAAACAAGCTATTCACCTCAACTCTCTAACTGTCCTAATAGGATTTCAGCCAATTCATACTGATAACAGTATTTTATCTGCTTCTCCTCTATCCCGGCACTATCCTGCGCGTCTTTCATCCGAAAAATCTCTTCATACGCTTTGGTTGCTTCCTGCATGTTCTGTTCCACCTCAGTTAGGCGATTCTGAATTTCTTTTCGCACGATTTCTTCCTGTTTGTGAACAGTTGTTGCTATCTTGGACGTCAGCCTTGTCACAGCCTGTCTATGTAATTTCTTGCAAAAAGCGTCAAACTCCCTTTTTCTTTTTCCGTCATCAAGCTCTTGCAAAATTTTTGATAACTCATAATCGCTAAGAACAAGCCTGTCATCCATATAATTGCCGATAAACCCTACCACATCTTTTTTTAATTTCTCATTCTTACTCTTAATTTCCTTTATATTAATATTCAAGGTTTTATCTCCAAAGCTCTGCCCATTTACCTGTTCTAATTCCTCAAGCAGTTTATTCAGTGATTCGTTGATATTATCAATAATTTTCTCCTCAGCCTTTTCTGTCTTCCCTCGAATATCTTTTTTTAGTTCCGCCAAAATAACCGCGTTCGATTTAGAGTGCGCTGCCGTTATTGACGCACTTGGATGATAATTGTCACTACTACTACCACTTCTTAATGTATCCGTTGCACTTGCTAACCAGCTACTTGCCACACCACCTGCTATAGCTCCAATACACCCTATAGTATCTGCTATCATTCCCATTTCTTCACCTCATTTAGTCTGTTTACTTCCACATGTCTTCTAAGTTCTTCCTCGTGCTTTCGTGCAAATATACCTGATACTTTTTCTCCGGATCTGATATCTTTGGTAACAAGAGCTTTTGCCATTATCACTGCTCCATCCCCCACTGTAACACCATTTGCAATGCCGGCCTGTCCATAAACCTCCACTCGATTTCCGATATATACATGTCCTGCAATCCCTGACTGTGACACTATCATACAGCTATTTCCAATCTGCACATCATGTCCTACATCAATGAGATTTCCTATCTTGCTACCTTCTCCAATTATCGTATCCGAAAAGATGCCCCGCTGAATAATAGTGTGACATCCTATCTCTGCTTGGTTCCCTATTACAACCCTACCAATTCCCGGAAAAGTTCTTAATCCGCCATCATAATAATGGCAAAAAGCATCCGCACCAATCACACTGCCCGTCGAAATATGAACATCATTACCTATCACACTGCCACCTTTGATCTGCACATTTGGATCGATTCTGCACCGTTTCCCTATCCTCACATCCTCATCAATAAATACATTCGGTGAAACAATCGTGCCCTCTTCAATTACAACATTGGAAGCAGTAAAATATCCATTCACAAGATTATAGACTGGCTGCCCGTAAACCTTTAATTCTCCATTTTGGACAAGTGCCATTGCCACTCTGACCGCGGCTACATCCAATGGATCAGAAACCATAAGAATGGTCTTGTCCGTCTTTATAAATCTCGGTTCTGCCAATACCGCACATGCATTCGTGGAAAGAATCTCTTTTTCTGTATGTACGATTGCAAGGGAATCTGCCGAAGCTGTGTCGGCATAAGAAATCATCCTGATATTACAATCCGTTCCACAGTACTCATATCCACATATCTCAGCTATTTTTTTTATCTTCACAATTTATCACCGGTTAAATCGCTGTCAGAATCTGATCAAGACGTTTTTTCGTACTCTCCTCTACCATATGTAATGCCTTGTTAAGTTGCTCCTTGTTTGCCATAAGCTCCTCATAATTGCGCTTCTGCTCCTCCAGCTTTTCTTCCACTTCCTTCATGCTGGCATAAGAGACATCGATAATTTTCTTTGTCTCTTTTTTCTTTTCCATGGCAGAACGTTTTAAAGTATAGATAATATCCTTATATTCTCTTTCAATGTCCTGACACAACAATGTCAAATAATTTCCCGCCAGTTTCTCTCTTATCATGCCTTCAATCACACCAATATTGGCCAGCTTCATCATATCCGGTAAGCAATTTTTCAAATCCTCATAATCCATATCCATCTCAAATGCAAACTTCATAAGTGGCTTTTTTTCATCTTTCCCTAACTCTGCGTAATCCCGACAAAGATTATAAATATATGCTGCCGAATGCGTGATATTCGTTTCCGCCATCTCCGCCACATCAAAAAATCCCTTCCCTACAAGCTGCTTCTTCATCCACTTTTTTTGTTCCTTCCACTCTTTTTCCGGATGATTCAATTCATCCCAATGTGTCGCTATAATATGTACCTTGCCCTTATTATGGGACGAAAAGGAAAATACGGAGGCTATCGTATCAATTTCTTCCTTTTGTAGCTTCTTAGCCTCAACACAGACAAAAACAGCATTTGCATTTCTGATATACTGTCTGGTAATCTCTGACCGATATGCCACGGGATCTGATAAGCCCGGTGTATCCACAAAAACAACCTGCTTTGGAAAATCATCTGGCAGGGAAGATATTCCCACTTCTATTTCCCTGACGAAGTAGTGTTCCGCCCTCTTCGAGGATGACCATACTGCCAATTCCTTTTCAATATCCTCATTTGCAACCTCTTTTATAATAGGAGCATGCCCTACCCATTTCCCTTTCTGTGCCTCTGCTCCAAGATCTTCATACTCCTTCATAAACGCATCCGCTGCAGAAGTTCTGGATTTCCACAATCTATCCCATTCCTTAGTTGTATAGAAATCCACCCTAATATAATCCTTCGGGCTGCTCCGGAACTTTGTAAGTGCCGCCGTCTCTGGTGTAACCGCCATCGAGGCATAGTTGTGCCCCAGCAGGGCATTGATCAGTGTCGATTTTCCTGTTTTGATCGTTCCCACAAATGCGATCTGAAATTCCTGCTTACGGCAAAGTTTCAAAAAATGTTCCAGTTTCTCCGGCATTTCTTTATTTATGCCCGTCGCCAGCTCCGGCAATGCCGTCAAGGCTCTATACGCCTCTACCTTTTTCACATAAAAGTCTACCGTATCATCCCAAGGGATTTTGCTGTGCGGCGTATATTTCAAATTTTCCAAAATACGTTTGATTTTTATTTCCGGGAGCTCATACAATTCCTTATTATCAAACATCTCTGTATCCAGAAAAGTACCACATTCCTCACAAAAGTATCTCTGTTCCCTTTGTTCTTTCCCGCATGCGGGACAGACACTTCCAGCCTTCATCTGTTTGTACCCCCTGTTACTTAATCCAATAACTCATAGAATCTTTCAATCCAATCGTTTTCATCATTGACTGAATCTGTAGCGATATATAATCCGCCTTCAAAGAAAGATACACAATAAAAATCGTTATCAGATTCTGCCCAATAACATGGCGATCCATTTCCTGCTTCGGCAAGTTCAAAGACACCATCATCTTTATTGCTATACTTTATCTCTATGGAATCATCAGTAATTGTGATAACTGTATTATCACCTCCAACTGCAAGATATTCCCCAGGCGTAACTGATTTATTACCGCTATCTGCATAGAAAGCTCCGTCTATAACATCGATTCCGCCACTTATACCTTCTGGTATATATCTATCAGGATCAGCGTCTATGATCACATTCCCGATTCCATCAGCATCTATGATTGCTCCTCCAATTCCACCCTCTGCCGAAGCTGTTGATTCAGAGCCAAAGAGCCATTCTCCATTCTCTTTGAATAATATTGAATTAGAATTCAGTATTTCAAACTCTACTTTATCAGCAGTAAAGGCTTCTTCGGGAAGGAAAGTACAAACAATAAACTTTGCCTTTCTTGACGGATTCAATGTAAAATACATGTCGCTAGTTATACCATCAACGGTAATCGGAGCGCCACTACCATTTAAGACATCATATTGATAGTCGTCAATATACAATGAGTTATCAAGCGAACCTATATAGATTTCGTCGCTGGAAGTGTTCTCGAATTCAACAGTTGCGTAGATGTATGAAGCTCTATAATTCGAAGCTGTTACATATGCTTTCATTATAGGATCATCTTCCGCATCTACCATGCCAATTGAAAGTATCTTAAAATTGTATATATCATTTTTTATGCTGTATCCAGTTGAAAGATAAGGCTTACCATTGCTATCAAACTTATGATCTTCTTTTGTATCTTTTTCCGCTACCTCTTCTGCCTCTTCGGACTCTTCCTCCGCCTCATCAACGGATTCGATGTTTTCATCCGCTGCTTCCTGCTCTTCTTTAACCGTCTGTTTAGCTGTGTCATTCGTATCGTCAGATGAACCCAATATTAATGTTCCTACTACCAGTCCTAATACTACTAATCCAATAATATAACCTTTTTTCTTCTTATTCATGTTTTTACTCCATCCTTTTCTATTTTTTATAATGCTTTAGTATCTCAATTCACGTTTGTATAGATTAACCTGTAAACTACTCCTTTCTTCATGATAGCTGTACTCCATGGCAACATTTCCATCAAGGCTGATCATATCTGTTTTACCTCCTGTATCGATTTTGATTGCCTCTGACCATAATAATCAAAATCCAATAGTCCATGTCTCCCTTATCCAACGAACCTGACTAAATCGTCTGCCTGTAATGTATAACCCAACAAACTGTAATCTGTTACCTGTAATACTTCATCAACCAAGCGGTAGTTAATGTCACCAAAATTAACTCCGTATTTTTCCACCAGTAACTTTTCATCCATGGAGAGTTTTTTTACAATTTCAGACATGATCACACATAAATCAATTCTATCTGCTATGTATTCTTCAAATGCCGTGCTGACCGTTTCTGTGATAAACGGATCTTTATTCCCAATCAAACAAAACGAAAGCTCCGATCTGTTTTCTAAATTATATTCCTCCACCAATCCATCCATCATTTTCTCACTATCATTCTTCACGTTATTAATCTGATAATGAAACTCCGGATTGCCAGCAATGTACTGCCGGCTATATTCTTTACCGTTCTTTTCATATAAATAAAGCTCATTTCTGCCAATAATTACATAAAACATCTGCATATTATGGTTCACTCCCTGTATACGATCATCCTCTTAGTCCGTAAACGATATCTGAAACATCATTATCGCTAATATTCGGATTTTCTGCTTTATACATGTCTGATAATGTACCAACCATCTTGTTTAACTTACTGTCATTTTTCTCTGTCCCGTCCAGATAGCCTAAGACATCAGAAATAAAATTTCCGTTCGTGCCAATCAATTCTCCTACTTTCTTTAATACAGTTTCCGTAAAGAAATCCGGTCGTTTACCAATCTCTACACAAAATTGACCTACCGGGAAATCCTGATAATTTTCCAGCATGACACCTGTCGCTAATTCCATTCCCTTTTTTATCTTATCCTCTTCCGGTATCAGCTTTGACTTTTCTGCATCCAATCTGTCAAATTCTTCTACCGCTTTCACATATTCTGTGTAAGTGTCATACTGTTCGGGACTATATCCACTCTGTAATGCCTTATCTCCCAGTTCATCAACCTGAATCTGCGGTTTGATCAACCCTAATGATTTCGCAAGATTAACAATGACACTACCAACCTTTTTCAAACCATCAACTGCCAAACCAACAACCGCCAATGATTTCACAACTGTTCCTGCTGCCGCAACAATCGAACCGACCACTCCTGCAATAATTCCAAACATGTTAAATTCCTCCTACATTAAATAAATTTGTATTGATCCTGTGTAATTTGTTCTCATATCAGAAGTTGTGAAGTTTCCTTTTTCAAATTCTCCTGTAAAAAAATCTGTTAACTCAGAAACTCGCACATCCTGATCCTCTGCGCTAATGATTCCTTTCCCTGAAAAACTTTCTCTCATTTCTATAAGTTTTTTCCAGATTGTCCGTTTATCCATTCCTGTTCCCTGTGCCAGATCCTCTATTCCCTTTTTCAAAGCATTACATTTTTCTTTATCAATGTTTGATTTTGATAGTTCTTTCGCCACCTGATCAAAATGTGGAAACAGCTTTACAACTTCTAGATTTTGATAACAGCTTCCCAAATTCTCCCGTTTTTCTTCAAAACGTAGTTTTACCACCTCATCCTCAATCTGCTGTTCACTGGTGTCAGTTTTTTTATTAATCTTTACATGTACCGGCTTGTCTGTCTGTTCCGAAAATACGATTGCTTCTCCCGTCGCAAGTGCAGAAAGATATTCTTTCTGCTTATCATCCATGAGCATGGTATCGCCTACCACTTCCTTATCATCTCTGGCCAGTATCTTATGGATGATCTTGGTGTTGGTATTTTTCAAAACCTCCGGAGCAAGCTTATTGGGAATCTGATCCACAATGATCAGACCCTCTCCATATTTGCGCACTTCTGCCAGCAGATCCGTAAATGTCTCGACCGCCCCTTTCTTAGAGCCACTGTCGCCATACTCTACCTTTGAGAGTAACCTGTGGGCTTCCTCAACCAATGTCAAATGCCTAAAATCGTGATTTTTTCGGTGTTCCTCTTTAATCACCGCCGAAAGCCTGCTCAATATGAAGCCCATAAATAACGCTTTGTCTTCCGGGGATTTCAATTCTTCCATTTCCAGAATCACATTATGTCTGGCAATAAACTCAAAATCTGTGGATCTCTGGCAATTCAGCATGCTTCCCTTAGATCCCACTGTCAAATTAGATAGTCGGCTCTTTAGAGAACCGATATAATCCGACTGCATCTGCTGTCCAAATCCCTTACTCTCCACAATGCCTTTCATAACTGACAATAAATCTGACATTATTGGAAAACTATCTGCTCCCGGTGCAAAGGCTTTCTGCTGTTCATTATCACTATAATTCTTGTTCTTATTGGTATTTACATCCCATCCTTTTTCTTCGTAGCATTTATAGATGGCTTCCTCCAATAACTGCGGCATGGATGCCTCCATCGGGAAGGCTGATGTAAAGGTCGCTTTCAACATATCTACATGAGCAGATATGATCTCCCCTTCTATCAGTTCAAAAGGATTGATCCGAAAAGGCGCTGCCGTTTCATTTCCAAGTGTAAAAACAGTGATATCTTTGTCCTTACTAATCAGTGTCCTGTATTCTGTTTTTGCCGGTTCAATTACCAGAAAGGGCATATCCGCTTCCGCCAGCAGATTATGGCAGGTTGTCGTTTTTCCACTTCCTGTCACCCCGGCAATAAAAGTATGCTTTGCCATACTGTCCTTCGACAGATAAAACGGTATCTCCAGTTCTCCTCCCCTCTGCATCATCTGTCCCAGAAGAATGGATTCCTCCTGTATGATCTCATCTTCATTTAATCCAAATTCCACCCCCTCCTTAAGCGCAATTCCCGGAACCTCCTTTTGCGGCAGTCCGGCAATCAGACTGATTTCCTCAGATGTCAGATATGTGTTTAATCCTATCCTGCTTCTTTCAAAGGGTCTTCCAAGCAGCGTCAATGCATCACCAGACACATCATCCTCTAAAACATACTGATTCTGATAAGTTCTCAGTATATTGAAATTCTTTTCTTTGCTAAGGTCAATGCTCTTTGCCATCAACGGGCTATAGCCCGCTTTATTTCCCTGAAACAGGGACATAATTGCTGCTTTTAAACGATATGCATGCGTAGGCTCTTCCGCCATATAATAGATCGAGGTCTGAAACAGCCCTTTGCTGAAACCGATCTTTAATCTCTCCAATAAATCATCACCTATGTACCGCATCAATTCTTCCGCATGTTTATTGGCAATCTCTATTGTCACAGAATCAGAAGAACCTTTATTAACACTGACACCTTTGTTTGTTCCTTCGGAATGACCGCGGCTCTCCCCTTCTGTTCTACTTTCTGTTTTTGAAGAATCAGAACGGCTATATTCCCTGCCGGAACTATGACTTGTTCCCTTCTGCGTACTATAGTTCCAATTTTTATCTTTTGATTCATTTATGTTCTCTCCAAAAGATATCCCCGTTGAGTCGTTTACAGAATGCTGAAGCGTTCGCTTAGACCATACCGACAGGCGATTATATAATTCATAAACATTTTTCCGGATTGACAAAATATCCTGTCTGGGAACCGGCTCACAGACAATCACCATACGCCACTCTAAACCCAGCATACTATTGATCAGCCTGTCAATCCCTTGAAAATCGTATTTATTACCTGTATCTTTTTCATTAACCGCCGGAATACCCAGAATCACACCCGCATTTTCATATTTTTTGATTTCCTCTCCTACCAGCTTGTCCAGTTCCCGCGCTTTCAATTTTTCTAATTTGCTGCCACTGAAATTACCAGTAAATACATTTTTGATAATATCACCGTAATTTACTGCCGACAGCTTTTTCCCCAAGACCGGTATGTCTTCGTTTTGATTTTTTACTACACCTATGCAAAGTTCAATTCCCTGCTTCGTCCCTGTCAGCACATAGACAAGGTTAAAAGATTTATTATCCAAGGACGACAAAACATTTTCAAATGCTTCTCTATGTGGATATTCTTCATCAAAAACCAGTTGTGCCACCCTGTAAAAACATACTTCGTTATTTCTCAATTCACCGTTTACAGGAAAATTTGGTTCTTCCACTGTACTTATCTGCAAATCTGAACCGGCTGTCTGAAGATTTCCAAATAATTCTACTATTTCACGAGACTGTGTGAGTACATTACTTACTTCATTTTCCATTTTTATATTTTCTCCAATTTTGATGAACTTTGTCGAACCCATTATATAACGTATACATAAGATATGCAACTATATGATTCCTTACGACAAATTGCTTTAATGC
>JAAUZY010000109.1 GCA_014804355.1 Lachnospiraceae bacterium | reverse complement strand
GTTGATTTGGAGGAAGCGTGAATATGACAGATCAAAGAAATCTGCAGATGATTCCGCGGCTGGTCATTACGATTACGCGGGAGGAGGATCAGAAAAAGTTAGAGGAAGTTCTCGATTCCATGAACGTTCCCCTATGTTTTCAGTTCAGGGGGAAGGGAACGGCGCCGTCGGAAATGATGGATATATTCGGACTGCGGGGCACTACAAGACTTCTTACGGGAGCGTTGGTTTCTAAATCGCAGGTGCAGCCGCTGTTTGAGACGATGAACAGACAGCTTTCTTTCCGGCACAGAGGGGGCGGCATTGCAATTACTGTTCCGGTGAACGGATGTCAGAGCCATGTTTTACAAGAACTAAATGACGCGGCGCAGGATGAGATAAAAGAGGCGCTGAAAGGAGATGAGAAAGAGATGAATGAGAAATCAGAATATGCCGTAATATGGGTTTCCGTAGCGAGCGGTTACAGCGATGATGTGGTAGACGCAGCCAGAAATGCAGGGGCAAAAGGCGGTACGGTCATGAAAGGACGTCGGCGCAGTTCTGAGCAGGTAAGTCATCACTTCGGCATCTCCATGCAGGAAGAGCAGGATTTCGTCATGATCGTGGTTCCACGGGATAAGAAAAGCGAGACGATGGCGGCAATCACGAGTGTGTGCGGACTGGGAACAGACGCGCACGGGGTAGTGCTGGCGCTGCCGGTGGATGAAGTGATGGGGTTGGCGAATTAGAACTGATATACCCGACACCGTATGTCCGGTCATGGAAAATACGGCATTTCTCACTCTGTGTCGTGTTGTTCATGGCAGCGTTGAGCTATCCTATCGGTGAAGGAGGAACAGGAAATGAACCTAAAAAAGACCGGGCGCTTTTTCAAAGAGCTACGAGGTGAAAAAGGGCTCACACAGGAACAACTGGCAGAGCATTTCGGTGTTTCCGGCAGAACGGTTTCACGATGGGAGACAGGCAGCAACATGCCGGATCTGGATGTTCTTATTGAGATGGCAGATTTCTATGAGGTAGACCTCAGAGAACTGCTGGACGGAGAAAGGAAGAGTGAGAAAATGAATAAGGATTTAGAAGAAACTGTATTAAAGGTTGCTGATTACAGTAATGATGAGAAGATGAAGATTATGAGAAGGATGCACATTATTTGCTGGATCGGTGTGGTGAGTTTTATTATTTTCCTGATTTTGGAAGCAATGGGTCTGGCGGACAGTGGAGTCACCGAGGACATAGCGTCATTCTGTTTGGGGCTGCCCTTCGGAATACTTATGGTTTCTGTTCTGTACACAAGCCGTCATATGTCCAAGATCAGAGCGTTTAAGAAAAAAGTACTTCATCGTGGATAAAATGAATCCGGATACAATTAAATAACGAGGTAAAACAGAGATGGAATTTGTTGTCTGTCTCTGTTTTTTATGCGTCTTTTTAATAAAACAATGGTGGGAGTTGATATTGTTCAATAGGTATCTTTCAAATTTTTTTTGTGAATTTTTACTATTTTACAAATTTACTATTTACTTTTTTTGAACTTTCTGCTATTATACAGTTGAGCGTTAAACTAACAAATTATACATAATATCTTTTAAAAAAAGGATTAGTGTAGTATAGTTTGTCGTAAAACTAAACAAAATAGGAGGAAAAGTATGAAAAAGAGAAAAGTTCTTAGTTTGATTCTGGTGAGCACCATGATTATGAGCACACTTGCCGGATGTGGCAATGGTGATTCTGCCGGATCGAGCGCACCTGCAACAGAAGAAACTAGCAATGCCGCTGACGACAGTGCAACCGATGATAACGCAGCCGACGACAATGCCGCTGCCAATAGTGCGGCCGATGACAGTGCGTCTGGCGGGGAGTCAGGCTCCATCACTCTGGGTATCTGGCCTGAGGACACTGAAACCGAAGCGATCGCAACACACACAGATTATTATGTTCCTGCGTTTAACGAGATGCATCCTGATGTGGAGGCCGTTCCTGCTTATTACAAGTATGCGCCTGACACCTATGTAGCTATGGCTACGGCAGGCAATGCACCTACTGTATTTGAGTCATGGTATACCGAGCCTGAGAAACTGATTCGTAATGGTTTGGTTAAGGACATTACCGATGTTTTGAATGAGCGCGGCTGGGCTGATTCCATGAGTCCCGCTATCCGCGATCTCTTGTCTGATGATAACGGACGCATCTACGGCGTACCTCGTGATGCTTATTCACTTGGCCTGATGATCAACGTTAAGTTGTTCACGGACGCCGGTCTGGTAAATGATGACGGAAGTGTTAAGTATCCCACTACTTGGGAAGAAGTTTATGAGGACAGCAAGATTATCCGCGAGAAGACTGGAGAGGCAGGTTTCTGTATGCAGGCTTCCGATGGTGGCGGTGGCTGGCACTGGTCTAACATCGCATGGAATTATGGCGCTACTCTCTGCTCCGCCAATGCTGACGGCACATACACATCCAATTTGAATAGTCCCGAGGCTGTTGCAGCTATGGAATGGGTTCAAAAGATGATTACTGACAAATGTGTAACTGATGATCCTACTCAGGAAAACTGGGGTACTGGTTTTGACCGTATCGGTACGAACACTGCAGCTATGTATATTGCAGCTAACGATGCCGTTGATCAGCCTTCCTACAGAGGCATGAATCCGGATGAATTTTTCCTGGCTCCTATGCCGGCGGGTCCTGGCGGACACTTTACCCTGATGGGTGGTACACCTTACTTCTTCTCTCCGGATGCTACCGATGATGAAGTGCGTTGGGCTCTGGATTATCTGGAAGTTATGGGTAAATCTCCCGAAGTCAGTGACGCCGCACGTGACGGCTGGACTGCTGACGCTGAATACCGTGTTGAGAAGGGTATTCCTGTAATCCCTACATTCCCTGCATGGGTTGGCGCTGTTGTTGATGAGCAGAACAAGGTTATCGATGAGTATACGAATATTGATATGGATCTGTGGCAGCCATACTTTGATTTCTCTAAGGAAGAGGGAGCTCTTCGTGCCGAGGAACCCGGCGATACACAGACGATGTACACCTTGTTGAATGATGTTCTGCAGGCGATTATAGCCGATCCGTCAGGCGTGGATATTCAGGCTGAATTGGATTCTGCTAATGATGCTTATCAGGCTGTTCTGGACGCAATGTAAATCATATACAGTTCTAAACGAGTTATAAATCATGGGCCGCCGCATTTACGGCGGCCTTTTTGAATATAGCTGAATATGCGTAAGTGAGAGGTGATTAATGGATGAAAAAGAAAATTAAAAATAACGCAATTCCACGATCCGGTAACAACGCAAAGCTCCGCAGTGATTTAGGAGCATGGATACTGATGCTCCCGAGCCTGGTTTTGTTTGCATTCTTCGTATGGGTGCCTCTGTTAGAAACCGTGCGAATGTCCTTTTATGAAGTCAATGGTACTACTCTTGTTAAATTTGTCGGATTTGAAAATTACAGGAAACTCTTTATTCAGCCTGCTTTCAGTATTGCATGGGGGAATACCGTAAAGTATACGCTGTGTTCTTTGATCGTAGGTTTGGCGGTACCTGTTATTATTGCGGCTCTGATTACGGAGATGACTCACTTTCGGGGATTCTTTCGTCTTGCGGCTTACTATCCTAATGTAATTCCCGGTATTGCCGCGGTTATGATTTATTCGATTTTCTTTACTTCGGGAGACGGAGGTGTCTTAAATATCCTTTTGGCAAAAATAGGTGTCGGGCCTGTGGCGTTTTTGACAGACAGGGCTTGGGTCATATTCTGGATTGTGGTCGCCATGACTTGGAAGGCAGCGGGCAGCACGGCACTGGTGTATATGTCCAGCATGGCCGGTATTTCCCCGGATTTATATGAGGCTGCCACTATCGACGGAGCATCTCCCCTGCGCCGCTTTTTTTCCATTACCATGCCTACTATATTGAGAACCGGTAAGACTATGTTAATTCTGCAGATACTAGCCGTGTTCCAGATTTTGTACGAACCTATGATGATGACGAATGGTGGTCCGAATAACGCAAGTATTTCCATCATGCAGTTGGTTTATAAACTTGCTTTTGAACAGCTTAAAATGTCTCAGGCAGCGGCATTGTCTGTGGA
Organism: Lachnospiraceae bacterium; assembly: GCA_014804355.1. Lineage (GTDB taxonomy): Bacteria > Bacillota > Clostridia > Lachnospirales > Lachnospiraceae > UBA3282. The sequence continues at coordinate 34,761 of JAAUZY010000109.1, read as the reverse complement.
AGTATGTATTATTCTGATTATTCTGACTGCTATTTACTATATGGTTGCCAATAGCGGCGAGAAAGAATAAGGAGGTGTGTTATGGGTTTTTTTAGTAATTATCAAGGCAAGGAAGACGGTGCCATTCGTTTCTATGATGTGAAATCCGGAAAGACGAAATTCTGGGTCATATTAATGTTCATTGCCTGTATTACCATTGCAGTAATTGCACTGTTTCCGGTATTCTGGCTGCTATGTACTTCTCTGAAGGATTTGACGGAATATATGAGTACTACTCAGATTCTGCCCAAAAACCCGGATTGGAAAGGCTGGGTGGATACCTGGAATGCCTTTGGATTTACCAAATACTACATAAATTCCGGCATCACGGTTGTCGGCGGTGTGATTTGCGCCGTATTTTTCAATGGCCTGCTGGCATATGTTCTGGCCATCCTGAAACCCAAAGGGCATAAGGTAGTTATGATGTTAGTTATGTGGTGCCTGTTAATTCCTCCTACTACTAGTTTTGTTGCTCTGTTTGTAAACATTAAGCGTATCGGTCTGCTGGGCAGTTTTATTCCCCTATGGCTGGCGATGGGCGCCAATGCTTACTGGGTCGTTCTGTTCAAGAACTATTTTGAGAGCTTGCCCAAAGATTTCCTGGAGGCAGCGAGGATAGATGGCTGTGGCAGTTTTCGTGTATTTTTACGCATTGTATTACCGCTGTCCAAGCCCATCATTATGGTTGTTGCCATCTTTGCCGTTACTGCAGCCTGGAGTGATTTCCTGATGCCTTACCTGTTATTGAACGGTACGAATGGTAAGGAGACGGTTATGGTTAAACTGTTTACCTTTAACTCTTCAATCAAGACCAACCAGATTGATTTGATCCGTGCGGTTCTGTATTCACTTATTCCGCCCACCATTATCTTTGCTGTATTCCAGAAACAGATTATGGATGGAGTTATGTCAGGAGGTATTAAAGGGTAATTATGGGGAAATTTGCTGATCGTTATTTTCATATCCACCCCTGGCAGGTGGTGGAGGAGGACTTTGATCCCGCCCACAGCGAGGTCAGCGAGTCCATCTTTTCTCTGGGTAATGAATATACAGGGATCAGGGGCTATTTTGATGAGGAATATTCCGGAGCAAGCCTTCAGGGATGTTATCTGAACGGTGTGTATGAGAGCAGGGAGCTTCCGCCTATCGGATATAAGGGTATGCTTTCCTTTACAGAGTTTATGGTGAACACAGTGGATTGGGTGTATACCCGCATCACCTGTAACGGGCAGTCTCTGGATTTAGCAAAAGTACGATTTTCTGACTTCCGTCGGGTGCTGGATTTCCGTACGGGTCTGATGACGCGGGAATTTGTATGGCATGTAGACGATGTTACGGCAGTTAAACTGATCTTTGAGCGGTTTACTTCTATGGAGGAGGAGCAGTTTTGCGGTCAGAAAATTACGGTTCATGTTCTGTCTGGTAGAGCGGAGCTTACCATCAGGGCGGGTCTGGATTTTTCCCGTCCGCATGTGTTTATGAAAAAGCCGATGTTTCATGTGGATTTTCAGCAGGCAGATGGTGTAAGCTGTGAGATTCAGGCAACTACGGGCAAAACAAATCAGACGGTATATGCCGCCGCGGCTTTCCGGGGCATGGCGGGACAGGCGCTTCCTAATGATGAGGCAGTAGTTTCTAATTTGTTCTCTGCAAGCCTTTGCGCAGGTGAGACAGTCTGGCTTGAACGTGTAGTGACTCTGGTTTGTGCAAGAAACGCTTCGGAGCACGAGAGTTTGTCCGAGCGGGAGGCTGCAAACAAAAAGCATATGTTTGAATGTAGCTTTGAGACCATGAAGAGCGCTACTGCAAAATGGTGGGAGAACCAGTGGAAGGTTTCCGACATTATGATTGAGGGCGACGAGATCAATCAGCAGGGCATACGCTTTTGCATTTTCCAGCTTCACCAGACACTTCATACGGCTAAATACGGCGCGGTGTTCGGCGCGAAGGGGCTGACCGGTGAGGCTTACAATGGCAATACTTTTTGGGACAGTGAAGTTTATTGTCTGCCATTTTATCTGTTCAACAATCCTAATGCGGCAAAAAGTATTTTGCAATTTCGTTATGATACTCTGCCTGAGGCAAAGGAACGTGCGGTGGCGTTGGACTGCGAAGGAGCATTCTATCCTATCGCAACTATCAGCGGTCGTGAATGCTGCGATCTGTGGCAGCATGCCAGCTTACAGCTTCAGGCATCTACGGGTGTGGCCTATGGGTTGTGGAACTATGTTCATCTGACCGGTGACAGGGACTATCTCTACAAAGAAGGCATCGAAATGCTGGTGGAAATCAGTCGCATGCTGGCCTCAAGAGGTAATTTCGATCCTGCTACCGGAAAATATGGGTACTACTGCGTTATGGGACCCGACGAATTCCAGATGATGGTGCATCACAATGCCTATACGAACTTTATGGGTAAGAAAACTCTACAGTTCACATTAGACACTTTAGAAGAGATGAAGGGTGCGGTTCCCGAGGCATTGGATTCTTTAACTGCCAAACTGGGATTGACCGATGAGGAAGTGAAGGATTGGGCGGACAAGGCGGATAAGATGTATATTCCCTATTCCGGTGAGACGAAGCTCTTCGAACAGCATGAAGGATTTTTTCATCTGCCGCATATTGATGTCTCGGACATTCCGGTGGAGGAATTTCCACTGTATGGGCATTGGTCTTATGAGCGAATCTACCGCAACGACATGCTTAAACAGCCGGATGTGCTTATGTTTATGATGCTCTATGGCTCTGAATTTACCAAAGAACAGCTTGCGGCTAATTTCGATTATTATGAACCCCGCTGTATCCATGAAAGCAGCCTCTCTCCCTCTATTCATTCTATTCTGGCCTGTCGCTTGGGAAGGATGGAAAAGGCGGAAGATTACTTTGGGTTTGCGACTCGAATGGATCTTGATGACTACAATCGAAATACAAGAGAAGGTCTGCACACTACATCAATTGCCGGCGCTTGGATGAACATCATATACGGTTTTGGCGGACTGAACAGTGACGGTGATGAATTAAGCCTGTCTCCTTGCATTCCCCAGAAGTGGAAGAAGTATACTTTCTCCCTCCGGGCAAAGGACAGTATCATCAGCGTGGAAGTGGAGCAGGAGAAGCTTACTTTGCGCTGTGTGGAAGGTGCGCCTGTGGCGTTGCGATTGTATGACAAGGATATCACGGTTACGGATGCATCCGTCTCTTACGCTATGGCGGGAAAGGAGTAAGTATGCAGTGGCTGATTGAAAACAACAACTCATCTAAGGAGGCGGCACCGGATAACGGTAATCGCTTTTTGGTGGGCAACGGATATATGGGTATTCGGGGAACGCTGGATGAACACGGACGAGATCAGTTGGCTGCAGTGAATCTGGCGGGTATATATGACCGGGTGGGAGACGGATGGCGGGAACCTCTGAATGCGCCTAATCCTCTGCATACGGTTATATATGCCGAGGGGAAAGCTTTGGCTTTACCGGAAATGGAAGCTGTACACCATGTACAAAGTTTGGATTTTTATCATGCGATTCTGATGCGAAAGACCACCTGGAAGACACCTAAAGGCGCTGTCACGGTGGAAAGTCGTCGCTTTGCGGATATGGTGCACCCCCATCTGATCGGGCAGGAGTTTACCGTATCCGTGGATGCACCTATGGAGATTCAAATTCTGGCAGAAATTGATACGGATATTTGGGAAATATACGGTCCCCATTATAACAAAATTGAATACAGCAGAGAGAATGATAACCTCTACTGTCTGGCATATGTACAGAATGGACGGGATCAGGTTGCAGTGGGAAGAAAATGCCGGATTTCCGGTCAGGCCGACCAAAACGACCGATTCGAGCGCGGGGAGAAGGCCGGGGCTTTTATCTATGACCTGCATATGGAACCTGGGAAACCTGTTACCCTAAAGAGCGTCTGCGCCGTTTATACCACAAATGATGAAGCAGAGCCCTTGGCAGCAGTGCAGGCGGCGCTTAGGGAGGAGCATGATTTTGAAGCATTGCTTGATACCCATAAAGAAGCATGGGATAAAATATGGGCCGTGGGACAAGTAGAACTGGAAGGGGATGATATGGCAAGAGACTGCATCAACTATTCTCTATATCATCTGAACTGTATTGCGCCAAGACATCGGAATGACTTGTCCATACCGGCGCGTGGATTATCCGGTCAGACATATAAAGGCGCCGTCTTCTGGGACAGCGAAATGTTCATTCTGGATTATTTCCTGTATACCCAGCCCGAAGTGGCAAAGAGTATGGTGCGTTATCGCATTGATACACTACCCGGGGCACTGGAGAAGGCAAAGAGTTATGGCTGGCAGGGTGCGTTCTATGCGTGGGAGAGTCAGGAGGGCGGTTATGACGGTTGTTCTGATTATAATGTAACCGACGTGTTTACTAAACGTCCTATGCGTACTTTCTTCCGGGATAAGCAGGTACATATTTCAGCTGCAGTGGCTCGTGCAGTAATGCTTTATACGGATGTTACCGGGGATGTGAGCCTGCTTGCGAAGGGCGGCGCGCGAACGGTTTTGGAGTGCGCCCGGTTCTATTATTCCCTGCTTGTAAAGCGGGCAACCGGTGACCGGTGGGAGATTCACGATGTGATTGGCCCCGATGAATATCATGAGCGTGTGAATAATAATGCTTACACTAATAAAATGGCAGCGGAAACTTGCCGTTGGGCGATCAAGGCGGCAGAAAAGTTGAAGGAATCTGACGGAAAAGCTTACGCAGAATTTTGTGTACAGACCAATGCGGAAGAGTTTTTACCAAAATTATCACAGACAGTTAATAGTATATATGTACCGGAGCCAAATGAGTCCGGCGTAATTCCGCAGTTTGACGGTTATGCGGATTTGGAGGATACCACGGTACAGGAGGTACGAAACAGACTTCTGGACCCTAGGGAGTATTGGGGCGGCGCTTACGGCGTGGCTTCCCATACACAGGTCATCAAACAGGCGGATGTGGTGACTATGCTGGAAATGTTTCATGGAGATTATTCTCAGGAGATACTGAGAAAAAACTGGGATTACTATGAGCCGCGCACAGAGCATGGATCCTCTTTGAGTGCCTGCATGTATGCGCTACTGGCATGTCGGTTTGGCGAGCCCGACCAGGCATATCCCTTTTTCATGAAATCGGCTCAGGCTGATTGGCTGGGTGGCGGTAAACAGTGGGCAGGGCTTGTGTACATTGGAGGCACTCATCCGGCGGCCGAAGGCGGTGCCTGGAAGGTGCTTGCAGAGGGTTTCGCCGGTCTGGAGTGGACAGATAATGGACCGATACTGCGTGCGTGCCTGCCCAAAGGCTGGAAACGAGTGGCGTTTCGGTTCTGCTGCAGGGGGAAATGGTATCGGGCGGAAGTGGAGCCTGATGCCGCAGAAATAATAGAGTTGTAAGAATGAAAGCACTTTCAAACGATTGAATTGGATGCCCGCGGAAGCGGATGAGGAGGTAAAATTTATGAAATATAAAGGAATTATATTCGATCTGGACGGCGTGATCTGCTTCACCGACCACTACCATTATCTGGCATGGAAAGCGCTGGCAGATTCCATTGACGCACCTTTCGATGAGACAAAGAATGACCGGCTGCGCGGTGTCTCCCGTATGGCCAGTTTGGAGATTGTTCTGGAGGAGTATCAGGGAACAGCACTCGGTGAGGAGGATAAGATTGCTCTGGCGGCCAAAAAGAATGATCTCTACCGAAACTATCTCCAATCTATGAGTCCCGCTGATTTATCCGATGAGGTTAGGGATACCCTGAATGCTTTGCGGGCGAAGGGAATCAAACTGGCAATCGGTTCTTCCAGTAAGAATACACCGCTGATTTTAGAACGTATCGGTTTGGGTGATTTCTTTGACGCAATTTCTGACGGCAACAATATCACAAAATCCAAACCCGATCCGGAGGTATTCCTGATGGCTGCGGATATGCTGCATCTGGATCCGAAGGAATGTATGGTGGTGGAGGATGCCGAAGCCGGTATTCAGGGGGCTATTGCCGGCGGATTTGACAGCGCCGCACTCGGTCCTGCTGCCTCGAGCGGCATGGCAACCTATAATATGAAATCTTTTGGAGATTTGCTGACAATTGCAGAGTAAATTTTTTAAAATATGATATGGAAAAGGGAGGCTGCATTTTATGAATTCGGATGTTTCACAAAAATACGGCAGCAAGGGCGAGAATATTTTACTGATTATTCTGTCTGTCGGCGCGGTTTTGTCTATTGTGTTCTGCGTGCTTGCACTGACAACAGAGATTTTTATGCCGCACGCAGAGCCGGAGACCACTAACCTGATACTATATGAAGGACCAAAGCCTGCTGCGGCGTCTGCGGCTGTTTCCATGAGGGTCAATGACAATGAATTGTTTGTTTATGACACTACGGTAAACAATACTCACAGTTGGAAGAGCAATTATCTGCCTTCGCTTTCCACAGCGCCGGTTACTTCCTTTGATTTTGACGGTGGTTCAGTGCAAATGGAGATTACGGTTTTAGACGATGAGGCTGAACTGAATCAAGTGGTGGTTCGTCCGCTGGTGGAAGGTATTGTGCCGGAGGTGGAGGGAAGCATAATCAAGTTTGAAATTGAGAAGCCCGGTATTTACACTGTTGAATATAATGACGATGCAATGACGGCTATGTATATCTTCGCTAATGCCATTGACTACGATGCTCCCACGGAGAGTTCGGATACTGTTAAATATATCGGTCCCGGAGCATGGAGCATTGATAATTTGTCGCTGACGGAGGGTATGGAGCTTTATATTTCCGGAGGGGCGATCATTCAAGGAACCATCAACGCTACGGGTGCCAGTGATATCAAAATCGGCGGTCACGGCTTTTTTGACGGATCCAACAACGAGAGTTGGATGCTGAACGGCTATGCCGCGTATGTGCCGATCAATCTGAGTAAATGTAAGAACGTGGATATCAGCGGTGTGGCAGTGCTGGATCCCAATGCATGGTGTGTGAACCTGTATAACTGCAGCGATGTAAGCATCGATGGCATCAAACTGATCAGCGCCCGTCCAAACGGTGACGGTATCACTGTTCAGTCTTGTCAGAATGTTTCGGTAAAGAACAGCTTTATCCGTACATGGGATGACAGCCTGGTAGTAAAGAACTATGCTACCGAATCCGGTTCTGACTCGGTTAATATTACCTTTGATAATTGTCAGGTTTGGACCGATCTCGCCCAGTCGATGGAGATTGGTTACGAAACTAACAAGGGAAATAAGATCAATCCAATAATACAGGATATCACGTTTCGGAATATTACGGTGCTGCACAACTTCCATAAACCGGTAATGAGTATTCATAATGCTGACAATTGTGCCATTTCCGGTATTCGGTATGCCAATATAATTGTCGAGGACGCTTCCATGGGTAAAGGTGATGCCGGGGATAATGCACAGCTAATCGACATCAATAACCTAAAGAGCAACTGGACTACTGTTCAGAACAGAGGCAGTATCAGCGATGTCGTTTTTGAAGGAATATATGTGCTGGACGGTGATGATACAATAGACTTTATTGAGGGGAACTTCTGCCCAATCCGCATTCAGGGCTTTGACGAAACCTCCCTATGCAGCAATATTACAGTAAAAGATTTATATTTGCTCGGTGAGGCTGTAACTGATGCAAATGTGGACGAAAATCCATCTACCTCCATCGATAAGTTCACGGAGGGTATCAGCTTTATAAATGACGGCGAATTGCCGCAGTCTGTCGCCGTGATGATCCCAAAGACTGACTGAGAGCGAACGGAGGTTTTACCATGAAAAACACAGAGAAAAACAAAAAAGTGATCCTTGTAGTGCTGGCGGTTATCATTGTGGTTGCGCTCGGTGTGGGTCTTTGGGCTGTTTCGACACGCAAACCCGTCGAAAAGGTCAACACCAATGTTACGCTGGTGTCAGCTCCGGATCAGGATGATTTTGAAGTGCACCCTGAATGGGTTCTGCCTGAAGAAGAACCGGTTGATTACGGTGAAAACATTGCCTTGGACAGGACTGTAAGTGAAGACGGGCACACGCAGGTGTATCATTGCCGCAACATAAACGACGGAGAGACACTGACTTATTGGGAGGGCAGGGCAGATGATTATCCCAATGAAATTACATTCGATATGGAAGAAAGTGTGACGATATCCGGTACGCGCATACTGCTGAATCCCCGTTCCAATTGGGGTGCCCGCACGCAGGATGTAGAGGTACAGATCAGCGAAGATAATGAGAATTTTACTACTGTTTATCCGAGAACCACGCTGTCCTTTGACCCGAATAGCGGCAATTATGCCTATATGGAATTTGATGTACCGGTAGAAGCCTGGTATATTCGTTTTGTATTCTATGCCAATACAGGCGCTACCGCCGGTCAGGCCGCCGAGATCGAGATCTATGCGCCGAAAGAATAGCACTACAAAATGCGGACACTGCCTCGTTCAATTAATTGTGTCGGGAGTATAATTTGTGATTGCTGGGGGGTTATGCCCTCCAGTTTTTGTAACATCATATCTACGGCAAGGGAACCTTTTAGATTGATATCCTGATGAATTGTGGTAAGCGGAGGCGTGACCAGACGAGAGATCGCAATATCATCAAATCCGATAACGGAAATATCATCAGGAATGGATTTCCCATTGTTACGAAGATGTACCATGATTCCGGCGGCCAGAATATCGGCAGTTGTCACAACTGCTGTTACTTGTGGAAGGGCACATAATGTGTCGCTTGCGATTTTACATGAGGCATAGTCCATTTCGCTTTTAATAACAAGCTGCTCGTCATAAGGAATAGAAGCATCGGCAAGGGCCTGCTTATACCCGTTGAAACGCTCTTTGGTAACACCGCTTTCATACACGCTGGGAGATACGAACGCAATATTCCGATGTCCCTTTTCGATGAGGTAATTGGTTGCGGCATAACAGCCGTTGAAGTCCTCCAGACCGATATTGAAGACATTTAACTGTTTGACATAGCTGTCGATCAATACAACAGGGATGTCCAATGAGCTGAGGTTATCAAAGAAAGTGTCTTGAAATACACCGGTCAGAAAAAGGCCGTCTACATTCCAGTTTTGAAGAAAGGCAAGTAATTCTTCCGAGGTGTCAACAGTGCGGAGCATTAAGTAATAACCATGTTCACGCAGTTTGCGTTCCAGAATGCCAATGAAAACAGAGTGAAACGGATCTTCCATGAAATTGAGGTCTTTGCCGGTTACCATATGATTAATAAACCCTATTACCTTGGAAGAACTGGAAACAAGGGCGCGTGCGGACATATTGGGAATATAACCGAGATCTTTGATTGCAGTATTGATTTTTTCGATGGTTTCGGCAGATACACGATGATGTCTGTTATGTATTACGTTAGATACGGTAGTACAGCTTACACCTGTTACTTCCGCAATGTCTTTTATTGTCACCATGAAGTTGCTTCCTTTCCGGTAGATTGAAGGTTAAACTTTCATTTATAATAGTCTATCAATAAATGAAAAGAAGTGCAATTAAAATTTTGGGAGGGTAAGAAAATGTTGAAAAATACAAAACTGGTATTATATGAAGGTCCACGGTCATTGAAGGATGCAGGAGAAGAGGATTTGAAGAGCATTTCGGAAGACCAGAGGGATTTTGCTCTGATGCATTGCACAGATACACAGATTACGGTAAACGGGCATGATTGTTATGTTTATGACACAAATGTCAATCATACAAGAAAATGGGCAGACAACTATATGCCGCCTATTTCCAGAACACCGATCACTTATTTTGATTTTGAAGGAGAAGTAAGAGTTCAGATTACCGTTCCGGGAAGGGAATTGAAGGCAGTTAAGATTAGTCCCGTTAGTTATGGTATAGAAGCGCAGATTGATAAAATAAACTCTACAGTTACCTTTATGATTAAACGACCGGACAACTATACGGTTACTTTTAATGACTCTCCGGAGAGAGCGGTACATATTTTTACAAATCCGATCGAGACGGAAAGTTATTCACCAGAAGATGAAAATGTAGTTTATATCGGTCCCGGTGAGTGGGATATGGAAACAATCATGTTAAAGGATGGGCAGACACTCTATCTTGCGGGCGGAGCAGTTGTTCATGGTGTTGTAAATGCTGATTTTGCCAAAAATGTTACGGTAAAAGGACGTGGTATTATAGATGGATCCCATTTGTCGGGCTGGATGGGTAAAACATATCATATCCCGTTAAAATTCGACCACTGTGAAAATGTTAAGATAGAGGATGTCATTGTTTTGAACGCAAATGCATGGGTATGTCAAGGGTTTGATTCTAAAAATGGTGTGATAGACGGCATCAGAATCATTTCCGCAAGACCTAATGGGGATGGTATTACTCTGCAATCTTGTAAAAATTACGAAATAAAAAATTGTTTTATAAGAACATGGGATGATTCTCTTGTAGTAAAAAGCTATGATGGGAATTCTGATCATATTACATTTACACATATGCAGCTTTGGACGGATTTCGCACAGTCCATGGAAATCGGATATGAGACGAACAAAGGTAGTAGAGAAAATGCTTCTATCAGCAATATTGTATTTGAGGATATAACAGTTTTGAACAATTTCCATAAACCGGTTATATCCGTGCATAATGCAGACGATGCAGCAGTATCGGATATTATTTTTCGGAATATTGTGGTCGAGTATAATTTGGTAGGGAGCGGTGATGCGGATGAAATGCCATATCTGATAGATATTAATATTACGCAGAATTCTAACTGGTCTACAACAAAGGAAAGGGGAACCATATCCGATGTAACCATTGAGAATGTGAATGTGCTTGCAGGTAATGCGCCGAAATCCCGCATCAAAGGGTTTGATGCGGATCATAAAGTTCGAAATGTTACAATAAAAAATCTGGAAATTAAAGGAAATAAAATCAAAGATTTTGAAAGCGGACAGTTTGAAATTGACACCGATACTACGATGGAGTTGGGGATTATTTTTTTGTAAATCTGAAAGTCTTGTCACTATTAATTATTGGGATAAAGATCTTTTGATATTTTCGAGAAATCACCAAAATAGTAATTCATCACAAAACAAATTACAAAAACTTATAATATTTTGTACCAAGTTATATTTTGTATTTATTTATGCACAATACAACTTGATACAAGAACAATTAGAAAGTTGTACAAAGTTATTTGGAGGCGATATGTATGAGCATTGCTACAAATTATGAAGCAATATTAAAGGAGGACGAATTTTCCGGAACATGGTCAGTAAAAGAGAATGTATGGAAAATGAGGATAAAATAGAGGCAGGCATTTTGTTTGTCTTGTAATGAACTTGATTTTATATAACGGTAAAACAGAGATGGAATTTGTTGTCTGTCTCTGTTTTTTATGCGCATAACTGGATTGATGTGATTCTAAGCTCCTATATTTTTATTTTTCAAAGAAGATATGGGATTTTTTAGAGGAGTATGATATCTAATGTATGTAGGACGAAATGGAGGACGCTCCGGAATAGTCCGCAGCCAACTGTGCGCACAGGAGGAGTCTTTTTATGCAAGGTAAAGGAACTGATGATCTGGTCAGAAAGGCGAAAAGGCAGGACCCAAATGCTTTTACGGAACTTATGCAGATGTATATGGCAGATATGTATAGAGTTGCGTTGGCGATTTTAATGAACGATGAGGATGCGGCAGATGCTATTCAGGATACAATACTTGTCTGTTGGGAAAAAATAAATACTCTGAGACAGATTCAATATTTCAAAACCTGGATGACGAGAATATTGATTAATAAATGTTATAAGATCAGAAAATCCACAGAGAAATTAGAAGAACTGGAAGAGCATGAAGAGCCGTCGGCGTGCGATGAGTATAATCTCGAATTGGCAGTGATAGGGCAAATTCATGGGTGCTCGGGGGAAATGGTTTGGAAGCCAGTGCTGTAGATTATTGTATAAGTATGCCGTTTACCTGCGTGGGCGATCATATTGAAAAGGTCACTTACAGTATCAATAACGGAGCTTTCCAGATCGTACAGCCGAAGAATGAAACGATTATAGTTGATGGGCAGCGGTACGTGGGTACATTGAACACCGGAATGATTGGCGGAGATTATAATGAGAAAAATAACGGTTTGCCGTCCAGACCTTTTGAAACGGTCTTATACCGCTCCTTCACGCTGGACTATAATAGGCAGTCGGATGAGTATACATGGATAAATATTTGTAATAAGCGTCCTGTTACCAAAGATATATATGACGCAATCTGGGGAGAGGGAAGGAGTCTGGAGGAGATGAATGACGGTATGCAGCAGGTGTTAGATAACACTGTGATTACTTGCACTGTGCAGTATTCGGATAATACTTCCCAGTCTGTTGATATTAATGTGAACAGCAAAGTTATGTCCTGTGTCCAAGCGGGTGATGAGCCCAACTATGAAGGAGAGATGGCGCTATACTTTACGTTTGAATTGCAGGAGTGATCGCTGTTAAGATTGGGTTGCTCAATAAAATAAAGAGATAAGGAGACGGCTTGCTTAAGCAAGCCGTCATATACCTCACCTATCCTTATCCAATTGCATTTTCATAATCTTGTAATTCATGATACATACCTTCAATTATCACGGCTTTCCCTTTTATTCGATATACCAGAAGATATCTATGTCTCTGAAAATGGATTTTATGAAATTTCAACCTCCTTAAGCGTTCGCTATTACAATAACCCAAACTATCCGCATGTCCTTCAAGTATTCTTATTGTATCGTCAAAATCCTGCATTAAATTGCCCGCTGCCTGTGGATTCATAAGTACATTGTAAATATAATTCAAGAATTTATCATATTGTCGATTTGCCAGATCAGACACTTCTACTTTATATTGCATATTTCTCCTTCATTCGTTGCGACACTGTATTGGCCGGTGTTGTAGCTCCCATATCGCTTTTTTTAACCGATTCAGTAAGCTGCTTGACAATGACATCTTCACTAAGATACTCCATAGGCATATCACCCATATCCTTAAAAATAAGATATTGGATATACTTTTGAACTTCTCTTAATTTATCTTCCGGCATTGTTTCAAGCATTGAAATCGTATATTCTAACGTACTCATAAGCACCTCCTGTTATCTTCTTTTCGTTTCAATTATTATAATATACGTTTTTATTTAATTCAATCATTTTGGTGCTGCGCCCATTTTCCGGCAACTAAATGTAATTTCTATTTATCTAATCAAGTAGAAGGGATACAATACCTGTTATACCAGTCGGAAGAAAGGTGTGATCGAAAAATGGAGCATTTGGTCAGATTAGCGAAAAAAGGAGATGCGGATGCATTTATCAGATTAATAGAGCTTAACCAGGACGCGCTTAAGAGAATTGCCGTCGCATGGCTGAGGGATGAAAACGATATTGCGGATGTCATACAGGATACGATACTGGATGCCTATGAGCATATCGGACAGTTGAAGAAGGCAGAATATTTTAAAACGTGGCTTGTAAGGATTCTGATCAATAACTGTACGAAGATTTACCGCAAAAATAAGAACCATCTGCAATTTGAGGTGAGTGCAGATGAGTATGCGCAAGATTATTGGGAAATCAGTGGGTCTGCGGAATCGATAAGTGCTGATCTGGAGTTTTTTGATCTGTTAAAAGCGCTTCCCGAAGACAGCAGGGTAATCTTTCAGCTGTATTTCGGAGAGCAATTTACGACGGCAGAGATCGCGGACATATTACATATGAAAGAAAATACTGTGAAAAGTAAAATTCGCAGAGGAAAGATACAACTGCGTGAGCAGATGGAAAAAGAACGTTAAGGGACGGAAAAGTTTTGGAAAGGGGCAGGAGCATGATTATGAGAAAATATTCTGACGATGACTTAAGAAATATTCTGGGTACGGCATCCATACAAAATCAAGTAATAGATACAAGAATCCGCGAAACGTTGGAGAGTATCAGACAGGAGCGGGCGGAGACTGCCGCACGGGAGGGGAAATCGGATAGGCAACGGTCGGGATCAGCATGGAATGAGCAGATGCGTAACGGAAATCACACGGCACGGAAAAATCAGGCACACGATAAGAATCATACGGCATGGCAAAAGCTTGCTTACGGTCTCGGAACTGTGGCGGCGGTAATTATTGTATCCATAGGTATCTGCGTTGCAAATCCGTCGCTTGCGGCAAACATTCCGATCCTTGGAAATATTTTTGCAAAAGTGCAGGAAGTTTTTCCGTTCGGAAGGATACCGGAAGATGAGACGACGCGATTGTATGATGAAGATGCAAGAACTCCGCAGAATGCGAAAGAGAAGTCATATCTGATGGTCGGAAGCGATCCGAATATAATCGATGAGGCTACGGAATCGGAGACCAATATTTCCGGTGAATCAGTGAGAGAGGAAGGGTTTATTTATCGGGATCAGGACAATGGGATCACTGTTACTTTCACGGAATACTATGCGTCTAATCAGGCAATTTTCTTCGGCGTCTGCATAGAAAGCGAGGAGGCATTCCCTGCCTTTGCCACCATGGGAGACACGGATTATGAGCTTATTCAGGCAAGAACAGAAGAACAGTACTCCTTTAGGGATACCATGGTAGGCGGTTTCAGAAATATCGAAGGCAGACTGGAGGATGCACATACATTTGCAGGAATTATGCGCGTGGATTATGATTCCATTAATGTAGATGACAGCAAATATGAAGCAGCGTGCAGGGAAGCCGAGGAAAAGGGAGAAGAGCTTCCGGCTGTCACAGAGGAGACATGGGATCTGTATATGGACCGTTATGAAGTGCCGGAAGAATTTGCGGTGGAGATAAAGATAGAATCTTTGCGGGGATATTGCAGGGAAGAGATAGACGCGGAGAACGGGAATCAATACAGGGTACGCGGAAATTGGGAATTCCCGTCCTGTAAGATTGAGAAAAGCACAGCAGATGTACAGACCATTCAGATTGGAGAAGTGAATGAGCAGGGAATCGGACTCGATATGATAGAAATCTCTCCGGTAGAGTTGACGTTGCACACGATTGAACCGGCAAACAGGCTGACATTTGCGGTAGCGCTTGATAAGGATGGAAAGAAACTGGCGTCGGGCAGCAGCAATGCATATGAATTGTCGATTGCCGGATGTGATATCTCCACGGTGACTGTCTACATCTGCGATTATGATGAGTATATGGATGAGATCAAGGCGTACGCATTGGAGGATGATGAGAAGTTCAGAAGCGTGTTGGAAGAAAAGGCATTGTTTAAGACGGTGGTTGATACGTAGAAGGTTCCGGTGCTGCCCGACGGCGCTTTTATCCCTTTTACGGTGGGAAGATGGGCGCGGAGACTTAAGAGATAGAATGGTAATATGTTTAATTGACACAGCCCCTCTGTGGCAAAATCCCTTTCGTCCTATTCGATCGGTTTTGGAAATTCTGTTGGTTATATTGAAAAAAATTGTAAAATTGTCTATAATATAGTTCAGTAGAGTTTTGTCAGGCATGAGATACATATATATGCCCTGAAATCAAATTCGGTTGAGATGGAGGTTTGCTATGAGGTTAGTTACACGTTCGGATTTTGACGGGCTTGCATGTGGAGCGTTATTAAAGGAAGCGGGCATTATTGATCATTGGAAGTTTGCACATCCTAAAGATTTGCAGGACGGACTGATTGAGATTACAGAGGATGACTGCCTTGCCAATGTTCCTTATGTAGAGGGTTGCGGATTATGGTTTGATCATCATTCCAGTGAGCATGAGAGATTACAGTTACAGGGTAAATATAAGGGGGAGAGCCGTATTACGCCTTCCTGCGCCAGAATTATCTATGAGTACTATGGCGGCAGAGAGAGATTCCCGCAGTTTGACGATATGATGGAGGCGGTTGATAAGGTTGATTCCGGTAACCTTACCATTGATGAGATTCAGAATCCCACAGGATGGATTCTTGTCGGTTATCTGATGGACCCCAGAACTGGGCTTGGACGTTTCCGCAATTTTACGATTTCCAATTATCAGCTTATGGAGAAACTGATCGATGCGTGCCGTACGATGACCACAGAAGAGATTTTAAATCTGTCGGATGTCAAGGAGCGTATTGAGGTTTATAATGAGCAGACCGAGAAATTCAAGGAGATGGTTACAGCACATACCGAGGTGCGCGGCAATGTGATTATCACGGACTTAAGAGGTGTAGACATTATCTATACGGGTAATCGGTTTATGATCTACAGCATGTATCCGGAACAGAATATCTCCGCATGGATCGTTAACGGTAAAGGTGGTCTCGGCTGTTCGGCGGCTGTCGGTTACAGTATTATTAATAAGACCAGCGATGTAAATGTAGGAAGTCTCATGCTGAAATACGGCGGCGGCGGCCACAAGAAAGTCGGCACCTGTCAGTTCAGCGATGAGAATATGGCAGAGGATCTCCCGAAGATGCTGGATGAACTTTGTGCGATGGCGAATGCCTAGAGGATAATCGGTATTGAAATGTCAGCTTGTAAGATCGGGCAATTCGATTTTCGGCTGGCGGTCAAACGGCGATATGCCCCATAATTGAAGGGCATATCGCCGTTAGTGGATTACGGTGTAGGTATACTGACTATCATTGATGATGAGGGTAACGTATGCGGTATGGATGCCGGAATATAGAACATGATATAAACGGGGGATATACATTATGACATTTGATGTAAAGAAGGACGGCAAAAGAATTATTATTATCTGTCTGGCATCGGCAATTATGGCAGTTAACATTAAGACGTTTGTCAGCACGGGCGGGTTATATCCGGGCGGTGCGACGGGTCTGACAATATTGATCCAGAGTATCTGCAAGATGTTTTTGCATATTACGATTCCGTATACGCCTGTCAATCTGCTGTTGAATGCAGTGCCGATCTATATCGGATGGCGCTTTATCGGCAAGAAGTTTACGCTGTATTCCTGCATATCCATCCTAGTGACAAGTATCATGACCGATATGATACCGGA
Source organism: Lachnospiraceae bacterium (assembly GCA_014804355.1). Classification (GTDB taxonomy): domain Bacteria; phylum Bacillota; class Clostridia; order Lachnospirales; family Lachnospiraceae; genus UBA3282. The sequence continues at coordinate 17,734 of JAAUZY010000109.1, read as the reverse complement.
GGTAGCTGTCACATACGATATTCTTCTGATCAGTATCTTCGGCGGTATCATCAGCGGGTTCGCAATCAGCCTGTGCCTGTCCATGAATGCGACGACAGGCGGCACGGACTTTATTTCCATCTATCTGTCAGAGAAAAAAGGTGTCGATGCATGGAACTTCATTCTGGCATTTAACGTGGTTATCATTATGATTGCCGGATTACTGTTCGGTTTCGACAAGGCATTGTATTCCATCATATATCAGTACGCTTCCACACAGATGCTGCATATGCTCTATAAGAGATATCAAAAACAGACGCTGTTTATCGTGACAAATAAAGCGAACGATGTCTGCAAGGCGATCAATACGGTCAGCATGCATGGAGCGACGATCATGAGCGGCGAGGGCTCCTATGAACACGAGAAGAGGAAAGTGGTGTACTCCGTCGTGTCCAAGGAGGAGAGTAAAGAGGTGATAGCAGCCGTGAAGAAAGCGGATGAAAGCGCTTTCGTCAATGCAATCAGGACGGAAGAGCTGTCGGGAAGATTCTATTATAGGCCGAATGAGTAACCGTTTGTGTCTGCCCGCCTTCTGAAGAGCCTCCTAACTCATATAGTCGCCGTTGTAACTGACGAGTACCGCATTAGTGACACCATCCATATCTGCAAGCGTATTGATAAAATCTGTGTTGTCGCTTTTCAGACGGATCTCGGCATTCAGTTCAATGGCGTCTTTTTGTACTGTTTTGCTTTTCACGACGAATCGGGTGACCTGTGTTTCTAAGTATTCTTTCGCCCGGCGTTCGCTGTCCTGATCCGTGCAGTTTAAGACAACGATATAAGGATTAAAGTGAGATTTCCTGTTGACGAAAATCAGCAGGAAAACGCCGATCAGCACGCTGCCGATTACCGCTAAGGGGATCAGACCCGCGGCGAGGACGATTCCTACCGCGATCGACCAGAATAGGAAAGCAATGTCCAGAGGTTCCTTGATGGCAGCACGGAAACGGACGATAGACAAAGCGCCGACCATACCGAGGGAAAGAACGACATTGGAGGTTACCGCGAGAATTACCAGCGTTGTGATCATAGTGAGGGCCACCAGCGTTACGCCGAATCCCGAGGAATACATGACGCCTGAGAAGGTCTTTTTATAGACAAAAAAGATAAACATGCCCAGCCCAAAGGCAAGAATCAAGGCGAGAGTCATGTCAAAAAGACTTATGCTGGTTACATTTTCTAAGAAACTTGATTTAAAAATATCATTAAAAGTCATAGTGTTTTCTCCATTACAATAAAATAGTTTGTTATGTCAGGTCAACCGTAAATTCGACATGCCGCATATTTGGAAAAGGCCTGTGTGCGGCATCCGTCGAGCTGCACGATATCCCGAATCAGATCCGGCAGATAATCATCCCATTTTACTTCCAGAATAATTGGGGCATTGCCCGCAGGGATCGTGATACAGTCAGGGTTCAGAAAATCCGTACACCGCAGACCGGTCCGAATATCATAATCGATCGTGACGCGGACATTGCCTGCGGGAAAAATAAACGGTTCTCTAATGTAATCCACGATTGTCTTAGGGCGTAGCTGCTGGAAATACATTTTGTCATGCAGCTCTTTCACAAGGGGCTCTTTACTCTCGGACATCCACTCGCAGTTACCGTCTACGATTGCCTGCGCTTCTTCTGCTGTTAAGACGGCGGACTCTTTGGTGCCCAGCCCGTCAAGTTTGCTCTTTTTTTCCAGATGAATCAGGGAAGGATCACGGTTGTAGTAGCGGATGCGGAATTTCTCGCGCCGGCTTATACCGTCCAGCTTCTCCCGCAGAGCCTTGTCCGACAGATTGTCGAAGTACAGGCTTCGAATCATGTAGCGTCCGTCGATGGCGTGTACGTCCGGTCGTGTTACTGCCCGCAGCCGTTGCCGCAGTGTGATCACATCGAAAAGTGTGATTTCGTGTTTCCATTCATGGCGGTAAGTCAAGGGGTGTCTCCTTTCTTCTATGTTTATGTTTAAGATTGTACAGGCAATTTAAGGAAAAAATATGTATAAATTGAGAAAATTCTGTGTCCAAGCTGTATGATATATTTAATAAAAGCGGTTGACAAATCCCGAATCAGGAACCTATAATGAATTATCACGAGCGGAAGGGGTGGAAAGATGAGGCAGTAATCGACTTTTGAAACATGAAATATTGTTGCCAAAAGTGGATTATGTTTCTCATTTTCATAACCGCTCTTTATTTGTGTCTTTTATTAATAGATAAAAATTGATTAAGCCGACAAGACTTCAAAGCTGTTTTGTGATGCGCTTAATCAAACAATAGACAGTGTTTATGAAACAGAAACCATCCGGAATCATTTGGCAACAGATGATTCTTTTTCTTTGCGCGCAGAAGCAGAGTCGAAGATACAGTCTTCTGAGTCTGCTTCTGCTGGAGAAGTTGTAAGAAGAAACGGAGGTTAAAACATCATGGCACAAATCAGCGTATCAAATCTCACCTTCTGTTATGAAGGCAGCTTTGACAATATATTTGAAAATGTATCTTTTATGATCGACACGGACTGGAAGTTAGGTTTTATCGGGAGAAACGGCAAAGGTAAGACCACGTTTTTAAACCTTTTAATGGGAAAACAGAAGGAGTATCAGGGGCATATCAGCACATCGACGGTGTTTGACTATTTTCCCTATCAGGTCACAGAGCAGCAGAAAGAACAATGCTGTACGGATTTTATGGAAGAGTGGAAGACGGACTGTGAACTCTGGCGGATCATTTGCGAGCTGGAGAAACTTCACCTCGAGGCGGATGTGCTCTACAGACCGTTCCGGACACTCAGCCACGGGGAACGCACGAAGGTAATGCTGGCAGTTTTGTTTTCGGGAGAAAATGATTTCCTTCTTATCGATGAGCCGACGAATCATTTGGACCAGGAGTCGCGGGAGGTGGTGAAGGCGTACCTGCAGCAGAAGAAGGGATTTATTCTGGTGTCGCATGATCGTGATCTGCTGGACGCATGTATTGATCATGTGCTGGTATTAAACCGCTGTACCATAGAGGTGCAGAGCGGAAATTTCTCATCATGGTGGGAGAATAAGAACCGTATGGATGCGTTCCATGAAGCGGAGAATGAGAAGCACAAGAAAGAAATCAGAAGACTGAATAAAGCGGCGGAGAGAACCCATGAGTGGGCGGATAAAAGTGAGAGAACAAAAATCGGCTTTGATCCGGTGAAGGAGAACGACAGAAGCATAAGCACGCGTTCCTATATCGGTGCGAAGACGAAGAAAATGCAGAGCAGAAGAATGCAGATGGAGAAGCGCATCGCGGACGAAATCGAGCAGAAGGAAGGACTTCTGCAGGACATCGAGCGTCCTGTAGATTTGAAACTCATGCCGATGCGCCACCATAAGGAAGTGCTGATTGCCGCGAGAGATTACGGGATTGCGTATTGTACGCCGCCGAATTCATCGGAGATGAGTGTAGAGAAGGAAAGCACCGGCAGTGAGAACTGTACCGAGATTTTTCAGGACTTTAATTTTGAGCTGCGGCGCGGAGAGCGGGTCTTCCTCCACGGAGAGAACGGTTGTGGAAAGTCCAGCCTGATTAAGGCAATTCTTGCACGCTGTGCGGATGAGCGGCGCGCAGTCAAAGTGAGTACAATGCGGGAATCCGGGACACTGACTACAGCTTCCGGACTTATCGTGTCTTATATTAATCAGGACACTTCGTATCTGCACGGGAGTCTTAAGGAGTACAGCAGACAGAATAATCTGGATGAGAGCCTTTTCCTTGCGATCTTAAGGCAGCTTGACTTGGAGCGGGTGCAGTTTGCCAAGAATATGGAAGATTATTCCGAAGGGCAGAAGAAAAAAGTGCTGATCGCGGCGAGTCTGCTGAAACAGGCACATCTGTATATTTGGGATGAACCGCTTAATTATATTGATATTTTCTCCAGAATGCAGATCGAAGATTTGCTCCTCACGTACCAGCCTACCATGCTCGTCGTGGAGCATGATGTGAGATTCCGGGAGAAGATCGCTACGCGGGTGGTGGAGATGTGATGTAAGGTTCAGAGTATAGATTTATCTTTGAACGTATTTGTTACACGAAATTGTTGCTTTTTTGTCCTTTTTTTGGCAGAATATAAGAGGACGTGTTTTAAGAATGAAGTTATGGCGGGGAAATAGGCAGAGGCGTTATGATTTCCGTGGTAAGAAAGCTTCATTGATGGCTAATTATAGAAAGAGAGAAGGGATAATACATGGAAAGAAAAGTAGGAACTGTATCAAGGGGTATACGCTGTCCGATTATCAGAGAGGGCGATAACCTGTCTAAGATCGTTGTGGACAGCGTTTTGGAAGCGGCTGAGTCGGAAGGCTTCGAACTCCGCGACAGAGACGTGATTGCGGTGACGGAATCTGTCGTGGCGAGATCTCAAGGCAACTATGCATCGGTGGATGCGATTGCGCAGGATGTGAGAGAGAAACTCGGCGGGGAGACGATCGGCGTTATTTTCCCGATTCTGTCCAGAAACCGTTTCGCGATCTGCTTAAGAGGAATCGCGAAGGGCGCGAAGAAAGTTGTGTTGATGCTCAGCTATCCCAGCGATGAGGTGGGAAATGAGCTTGTCTCTTTAGACCAGCTTGATGAGGCGGGGATCAATCCTTACAGCGATGTGCTGACATTGGAGAAATACCGCGAACTTTTCGGAGAGAACAAACATCCTTTTACGGGAGTGGACTATGTAGCTTATTACGGAGATCTGATCCGGGAAGCGGGCGCTGACGTGGAGATTATCTTCGCCAACGACTGTCGCAGCATTCTTCCTTATACGAAGAAAGTATTAAACTGCGACATTCACACGAGAGCCCGCACGAAGAGACTGCTGAAAGCGGCAGGCGCAGAGGTAGTAATGGGAATGGATGATATCCTTACATCGTCCGTAAACGGCAGCGGCTGCAATGAGAAATACGGACTGCTTGGCTCCAATAAGTCTACGGAAGATACGATCAAGCTGTTCCCGAGAGAGTGTACTGATCTGGTGCTGGATATTCAGAAAGAGATCCTGAACAGAACCGGCAAGCACGTAGAAGTTATGGTATACGGCGACGGCGCGTTCAAAGATCCGGTTGGGAAAATCTGGGAGCTTGCTGACCCCTGCGTATCTCCTGCCAGCACGCCCGGCTTAGAGGGTACACCCAACGAGGTGAAGTTAAAATATCTGGCGGACAATGACTTCAAAGACTTGTCCGGTGATGCGCTGAAAGAGGCGATCTCCAACCGTATCAGAGAAAAGAAAGATAATCTGGTCGGCGATATGGCATCCCAGGGTACGACGCCCAGAAGACTGACGGATCTGATCGGTTCCCTGTGCGATCTGACAAGCGGTTCGGGAGACAAGGGTACTCCGGTAATTTTGATTCAGGGATATTTTGATAATTATGTGAGTTAGTTATATATCGGTGTAACGACATATTGATTCAGGACACATACATATGTATGAGCCCGCTATGTTTCCTTTGCATGGCGGGCTTTTGCGTGAGGTAATAAGAGGATAAGATGGCAGACAGTACGCAAAACGATTTACTTGTTAATTTAGATCAATTACATACCACGGAAATGGGTGTTGAAAGAATTAAGCGCAACCTTTCCCTGAACACAGATGATGTCGTAGAGTGGTGCCGCGACAGAATATCTGACTCCAATGCGTCCATCAGCCGACGTGGGAAAAATTGGTATGTGATCATTGATAACTGCGAGATCACGGTAAATGCGTACAGCTACACGATCATTACGGCGCATAAGATAAAAAGAAATTGACAACGGACAATTAAGAAGTGACCTGTGTAATAATCAAAGAGTATTTTAATACATACATTTTAGAAGGAGGCAGCATATGCGATACAGAACATTACAACGGTGCAACGGACAGAAGGTGAGCGAAATCGCTCTCGGCTGCGAGGGATTCATAGGAAAATCCAGCGAAGAGTTTAAAGCGATGCTCGATCGTGCTATGGAACTGGGAATTAATTTTATTGATATGTATACCTCGAATCCCGAGTTCCGGGATAACATGGGTGCGGCGATCGCAGGCAGACGGGATCAGATCGTTCTTCAGGGGCATATCTGTTCCGTGTGGGAGAACGGGCAGTATCTGCGTACCAGAGATTTGTCTAAGGTCAAAGCCGGGTTGGAGGACCAGCTGCAGCGACTTGGAACGGATTATCTGGATATCGGTATGATTCACTATGTGGATGGCGAGAGCGATTTCGAGGAAGTGTTCGGCGGTGAGATCATTGAGTATTGTAAAGAACTGAAGGCGGCAGGTACGATCCGCGCCATCGGTATGAGCTCGCATAACCCGATTGTGGCACGCAAGGCGGTGGAGACAGGATTAGTTGATGTGCTGATGTTTTCCGTAAATGCGGCTTATGACATGCAGCCGGCCAGCGAAGACTGTAACGATCTGTGGGACCCGAAGAATTATCAGGACGGACGCATCGGTATGGACCCGGAGAGAAAAGCACTTTACGAGTTGTGCGAGAAGGAAAATGTGGCGATTGATGTTATGAAAGCATTTGGCGGCGGCGATATGCTGAATGAGGAACTATCTCCCTTTGGTGTGGCGTTCAATGAGTATCAGTGTATTGAATACTGTCTGACAAGACCCGCCGTGGTATCCGTTATGGCAGGCTGCCGCAGTATTGCGGAGGTAGAGAAGGCAGTGTCCTATTTGGAAGCTTCCAGAGAAGAGAGAGACTATTCCACGGTACTGTCACGCATGGAAAAGTTTAAATTCCACGGCAACTGCATGTACTGCGGCCACTGTGCACCGTGCAGCGTAGGAATTAACGTGGCGGATATCAATAAATATCTGAATCTGGCGTTGGCACAGGGAGAGGTGCCGGAGACGGTGGCGGATCACTATAAGCTGCTGGAGCATCATGCTTCGGAGTGTATTGCCTGTGAAAGCTGTGTGCGGAACTGCCCGTTTGGGGTTGAAGTGGTTGCGAGAATGAAGAAGGCCGTAGAAGTGTTCGGATACTAGGATAATAGAAAATATGAAAGGCTTCGGGATTCCCGGAGCCTTTTCAATTTCATAGGAAGGTGCGTGAAGCACATTTCTATTCTTACATAAGTTCTTGACAATTATTCTCAACCTGTTAAAATGAAACTAGTTTCATTTTTATACCTTGTTATATTTTATGGACTTATCCATTCACGGGATTAATTCTTCAATGCGTGCGGTGGGGTGGTTCATGCTTGTGCATATTAAAGTATCGAAATATATGTAATTGACCGGAAATGATATGATGGGAGAGACTTATGCCAAAAGTAACGGAAGAATACATTATTCAAAAGAAGAAAATGATCACGGACGCAGCGTATGAGCTATGCCTGCAAAAGACAGTCAGCACAGTTACCATGCAGGATATCATCGACCGCACCGGACTCAGTCAGGGAGGAATCTATCGGTTTTATAAAGATATAGATGATATTTTTGCAGATATGATCCGGCAGATGCGTGAGCGGGTGAGCATTAAAGGAAAGATAGATGAGATCCTGGCGCAAAAAGACCTCCTCCCGCCGACGGAAATTACGAACAGGCTTTTTGATATGCTTGCGGAGTTTATGAGCAGTGAGCTCATGGGAATCGAAAAGATTGACTTTGAATTATCCGTACTTGCCATGAATGCGCCGCAGCGAATTGAGAAGATCATGAAGAGTATTCCCGAGGTGGGGAATATGGAATATTTGATGATGCGGACAATGGAGTATTTTGAAGAGCAGAGACTGAGCGGTAAGATTCGTCCGAGAGTAAGTGTAGAGGAGATGCTGGCCTTTATCTCTTCGGCATACGGCGGCATTCAAATGACCTGTATTGTGCATAACTGCTATCGGCATGAGAGAAATCCGCTGACGGCATTGTATCAGCCGCGGATTTTGTTAGGGACGTTGGCGAAGACGGCGAATTATCTGATGGGTGAAGAATCTGATTGACGAAGATGAAGGAAACGAAATAACACTTTTAATGCAGGAAAGAAACTGCCTGCGCAAAAACGCTTGGGAGTATGACAAATCACGAGTATTGTTGGCGAAAAAAATGATGAAAAGTAAAAGGAGAATGACGAAGAATATGAAAACGGACAGAGCTTACACAGAAGAATATGTATCCCTCGCGGGAATCGATCACTACCTCTTGCATTACAAATCAAAACCGGAAGATCCGGTCATATTGTTTATTCACGGCGGTCCCGGGCAGTCAGAGACCTTCTTTGCATTTATTGTGGAGGAGTATGCGGCGCGCAATTATAATATTGTCTATTACGATCAGAGGGGAGCGGGAAAAACATGGCTGAAGAACCGGAAGAGCAAGCCTGATACCGAGACACTGAAAAGTGATTTGCTGGAGATCGTGCTGTATCTGAAGAAAGCGTATGGAAAAAACAAGATCGGACTTCTGGGACATTCGTGGGGAAGCGTTCTGGGAAGCATGTTTGCGCTGGAACACCCCGAGCATACCCTTTTCTATATCGGTTGCGGGCAAGTCATTAATATTATGGAAAATGAGCGGACGGGCTACGCTATTTTAAAAGATACGATTTATAAAAGCGGTAGCAAAAAGGATATCAGGAAGCTGGAAAAGATCGGCGAATACCCTACGGATTACTTTGACATGAAGGTCTATCGCAAGATGGGACAGATCAGGAGCCTGCAGGGGAAATACGGACTGGCGCAGGATTTCAGCAAGACGGTCATTGATCTGTGGCGCAGATCGCCGGTTATGGGGATGAAGGATCTCCTTCCCTTTGTGACGGGTATCACGACCAATATGCAGGTGATGAGTGAACTGATGTCTTTTGACTTAAGAAAAGAAGGCAGCAGCTATCAGGTTCCGGTCTACTATGTGCTCGGAGAAAAGGATTGCCAGACGCCGATCGAGATCAGCATGAAATATTTCGAGGAGTTGGAGGCGCCTGAGAAGAAACTTTATCTGATTCCGAATGCCGGACATGCGCCGATGATTGATAACGTGGAGGCGTATCGGAAGGCGGTGGGGGAGATTGTGGGGAGATATGGTAGATTGAGTAATTAGTTGATTAGAGATGAATGAGTAATTAAAATATGATGATTGTAGGGGGACTTTCTGACGGTGTTTGGAGGGTCCCCTTTTTGATAAGGATTATTCTCTCTGTGGAAATGCTTTTAGGGTAAATGGTGAAGGGAATGGCGGTGATGTTTGGACTGAACCATGTACTTGCTACGTAGTGTCAAAGAGGTTATGTTTGATTTGTATCGTGGAAAACATAAATGACATTCTAAGTATTTTGTAGTAAAATTAATTTGGAAAATTGTACAAAGGGGGTTGTCCAATGATTGACAACAAGAAAGAACAAGAGAGAGATGAACTTCACCGCACCATATGGAATATGGCAAATGACCTTAGGGGCAGTGTGGATGGTTGGGATTTCAAACAGTATGTATTAGGTATGTTGTTTTATAGATATATTTCAGAAAACTTTGTTAAATATGTAAATGCGGGAGAATTAGAAGCGGGTAACAATGATTTTGATTATGCAAAGTTAGATGATGAGAGTGCAGAGGAAGCAAGGGAGGATTTGGTGCAATCAAAGGGATATTTTATTTTGCCCAGCCAGCTATTCTGCAATGTAAAAGAGAAAGCGCCAAATAATGAAAATTTGAATGAAACGTTGGAAAGCGTATTTAGAAATATAGAAGGTTCCGCACAGGGGCATGACAGCGAGGATGACTTCAAGGGATTGTTTGATGACATTGATGTAAATAGTAATAAATTGGGTGGCACTGTAGCCAAAAGAAATGAAAAACTGGTCAAGCTCCTGAACGGTGTTGCGGATATGAAGTTAGGGGATTATCAGGATAATACCATTGATGCATTTGGCGATGCTTATGAGTTTTTAATGGGTATGTATGCTTCCAATGCAGGAAAGAGTGGTGGAGAATATTATACGCCGCAGGAAGTTTCAGAACTTCTGACAAGAATCACTGTATTGGGAAAGAAAGAGGTAAACAAGGTTTATGATCCGGCTTGTGGAAGCGGATCGCTTTTGCTGAAATTTGCAAAAGTCTTGGGAAAAGAAAACGTGCGTCAGGGATTTTTCGGGCAGGAAATCAATATTACTACATATAACCTTTGCCGTATCAATATGTTTTTGCATGATATAGGTTATGAAAAATTTAATATTGGTCATGGAGATACTTTGACAGAGCCTTTGCATTGGGATGATGAGCCATTTGAGGCGATTGTTTCCAATCCGCCGTACTCTATCAAATGGGAGGGCGATGATAACCCTATTCTTATTAATGATGAACGTTTTTCTCCCGCTGGTGTGCTTGCGCCGAAATCAAAAGCAGACTTAGCGTTTATTATGCATTCTCTGTCATGGCTTGCGACAAATGGAACAGCAGCTATCGTATGCTTTCCCGGTGTTATGTATCGTGGCGGTGCCGAGCAGAAAATTCGCAAATATTTGATTGACAATAACTATGTGGAATGTGTGATACAGCTTCCTGATAATCTTTTCTTTGGGACAAGCATTGCTACTTGCATCATGGTGCTGAAAAAGAACAAGGTGGAAAATAGTACATTATTCATTGATGCTTCTAAGGAATGCGTGAAAATTACAAATAATAATAAGCTCACTGAAGAAAATATTCAAAATATTTTGGCGGCATATGAGAAAAGAGAGGACAAACAATATTATGCGGTATTAGTGGAAAATGATAAGGTTGCAGAAAACAGCTATAATCTTTCGGTTTCGTCATATGTGGAGCAGGAAGATACAAGTGAAAAAATTGATATTACGAAATTGAATGCAGAGATTAAGGAGATTGTTGCAAGGGAAGAACAACTTCGGGCAGAAATTGATAAGATTATTGCAGAGATTGAGGAATAATGATATGGCGAAGGTTATATGGAGTAGATGAAAAGAGTTTAATGATAATATGTTATTAAAATTCATATAAAATAATGAGTAATCATGGAGAGAGAATAACTGTATAAAGTAATTAAAAATATGACAAGTTGCTTTTTGAGATTGAGAGAGTGGAATGGTAGCTAACAAGAAAGAGGAAGAGAGAAATAGTTTGATTTCGGCTATAAAGATAGGAAAATCAGAAGGAACTGAGGAAACAAAGAAGATAATGGAACTGTTTGATTCAGTAAATTTTTTTGATGAAGAATGTCCAGATTTTATCGGGACAAATCAAGAGAGGAAGATACTATTTGGGATTGAACATTTTAGAATAGATCATTTTATTACTGAAAAAAGAAATCATCAAGTAGGTGCAACGGGGGTAATGTATAAAAAGGAAATTAATAAGGTGTACAGCACATGGAAGGATGAAGTTTTGACATCAGATGAGGTGCCGGATGGATCTGTTAAAGATATAATGAATATTGTGGCAAATCAGCTTGAACGAAAAAGTTCAGCAACCTATAGTAACTTTGTTTATTCGTTTAAATATGTGTTTGGTAAGCATTTAGAGCATTTAGAAAATTATTGGGAAAGATTGAAGTCAAATAAAATTGAAAATCAAACTATTAGAATGTCATTTCTTATGGAAATTTATACAGATTTTCATGAGATATATTTGAACCATTATAATCGTACTGAAAAAAATGTTTCAGGATTAATGCCTTTCTTTGAAGATGTGGTGGATTTATTAAATCAAGTGCCTAAAGATAAAGTACAATATTTTATTCTTTATTTAAAAAATTATACTGGATCTATGTCTAGAGTAATTGCTTTGGATAACAAAGATTTGATGGGGTCTATTAGAAGACAAAGGATTAAAGTATATAAATATGCTGGAATTGATTATTCGATTAACCCATTTGAAACTTTGCATGGTAAAACGGGATTCAATATGGATCATACGAAGAGAGACGGGCAGATAGATATGAATTTTAGAATAACTACTCAATTTTTGAAACCGGAAATATATCAATTTTTGATGTTTAATGCAACAAAATTGGCATTAGATACTAAACAAATAGGAAAACCGTTTATATGTGATAGTTCATCTCAAAGAATGCTTTTCACATTTGGCGATCATATTATTGGTTGGAAAGTTACAAGCGATAAAGAATATGTATATGAGCCTATTGTTAGACCAATGAAATGGGAAATGATTCAAAGAAGAAATGATGAGTTTGACAAAAAATTTGGGGTGGAAAGTGAGGCAGAGTTGAATGAGTAAGTTAAATGAGTTGATACAAAAACTGTCTCCAAATGGAATAGAATATAAATTTTTAAATGAGGTTGCACATTATGCAAGAGAGCGAGTTAACGTTACTGAAATTAACCCAGAAACATATGTTGGGGTGGAGAATTTGTTACCTAATAAAGCAGGAAAGACAATTGCTAGGTATGTTCCAACAGAAGGAAATGTTATAGCCTTTCATGTTGGTGACATTTTGATAGGAAACATTCGTCCCTATTTAAGGAAGATATGGCTTGCTGATTGTGAAGGGGGAACAAATGGAGATGTATTAGTAGTGCATCTCAATGGTATAGTGCAAATATTTCCGAAGTTTTTATATTATGTGATGTCATCAGAGGATTTTTTTGTATATGATGTGCAAAATTCTAAAGGTGCCAAAATGCCTCGTGGGGATAAAGCAGCTGTTCTGAAATATAAAGTGCCTGTTCCTCCTCTAGAAATTCAGTATGAAATTGTACGAATTTTGGACAATTTCACAGAACTTGCAGCAGAACTTACAGTAAAACTTACAGCAGAACTTATAGTTCGAAAGAAACAGTATGAATATTATAGAGAAATGTTGTTGGCGCTTAAGTTTGATTTTGTCTATCTAACGTTAGATGAAATATCAGAAAATTGTGACCGCCAAAGAAAGCCTGTCACTAAGGGAAACAGAACCGCAGGAAAATATCCTTACTATGGAGCATCTGGAGTTGTTGATTATGTTTCTGATTACATTTTTGATGGAGATTATTTATTGGTATCTGAGGACGGAGCAAATCTTTTGACTAGAAATACACCTATTGCTTTCTCCATCTCAGGTAAGACTTGGGTAAACAACCATGCTCATGTTCTGAAATTTGATTCTTATGAATTGAGAAGATATGTGGAAATCTATTTGAACTCGATTGATTTGAGTAAATACATTTCAGGTGGTGCACAGCCTAAGTTGAATCAAGACAACCTGAATAAAATTCTTATTCCTGTGCCAGGCAACGAAAGAATGAAGTATATAGTTAATATCCTTGATCGTTATGATGCAATTTGTAATGATTTGACCAGTGACTTGTCTGCAGAAATTGAAGCTAGACAGAAACAATATGAATATTTTAGAGATAAATTATTATCTTTCGAGGAAGTGAAGTAACTGTGCCCAAAGTCAAAAATATAACAAAGAAACAACATTATATTCCGCAAGTATACTTGAGAGGTTTTTCTCCAGAATATATTGATAAGAACAATGAGATACCCCTTTCAAGATATACGGTATATTGCCATGATTTAACTAAAGAAGCGCAATCATATAAACCTGTGCCAATTAAATCTGTATGTTATAAGAATTATCTGTATGAGGTAACCGGACATGACGGGGAGATTGTTCTACCGAATCATTTAGAAAAATTTTTTTCTGTAATGGAGAAAATGTTTAGTGAATACAGACATAAATTGGAAAGAAAGGTATTTATAAAAGAAAAATATACAACGAATTCTTTTCTGAAGCAGGAGGAGAAACTGTTTTGGATAACATATATTCTTATTCAGATTTTGAGAATGCCACAAGTACTTGAAAATGCGGAACAAGTCGGTTTGGAAACATGGAAAGAAGAACTTACTAATAAGCAAGCACAGAATATAGCAAGATTCTTTTGTTTGCCGTTTTTCAAGGAAATGACAGAGGGAAATAAAGAAACAATGCTGTTTGATTCTTTGTTTGAGCCGATGAAAAATATGTCATTTGGAATTGGGGTAGACGTGCAAGAAAGAATAGTCACATCTGATAAGCCTGTATTTGTTTATTCTAAAGATTTTCCCTGTGAAGAATATGGAAAAATAATTTTTCCTATCTCATCACAGATATGTCTATTCATGTTTGGTAATGAAGATAAGAAGAAACAGCGAAAAAATTTTCTCTTTCCAATTGACGAAGGCCATCGGGAAGAAATAATAAAATCGATGTCAGTTTCAGCTTTTGAAAAAATTTATTCGAATCATATTTTTGATAAGAAGGAAAGAAAATATATAAAAGAAATTATGAAAAATAGAGAAGGGAGCAAGTAGACGTGCTACATTGCAATATCAATGGTTTTTAATGTTTATAAAGAAACCCTGTTTGGAAACAGAGATATTTATAGGAGAGTTGAACAAATGAGTACATATAACATGGTAGCTTCCATGAATGAAAGTACAGTAGTATCTGAATATATACCGGAAAGCAGACGCTCTGACAGCTATCAGAGTGAAGCAGATTTGGAAAAAGAGTTTATTCGTATGCTTACAGAACAGGGATATGAATATCTACAAATCCATACAGAGACAGAGCTGATTGCTAATCTTCGAAAGAAGATAGAACAGCTTAATTCCTATAACTTTACAGATACAGAATGGGAGCGCTTTTTTCATAAATACATCGCCAACGCCAATGAAGGAATTGTAGAAAAGACACGTACCATTCAGGAGGATGCGGTCAAAAATATGGAGCGTGATGATGGAAGTACGAAGAACATTACGCTGTTAGATAAGAAGAATATCCATAATAATCGACTGCAGGTGCTTAATCAATATGAAGTATCACAAAGTGATGGAGCAAAGTATGATAATCGTTATGATGTGACCATTCTTGTAAATGGCTTACCTCTTGTACATGTGGAATTGAAACGCAGAGGTGTTGCGATCCGAGAAGCATTTAATCAAATTAACCGTTATCAGCAGGACAGTTTTTGGGCCGGAAGCGGATTATATGAATATGTGCAGATATTTGTAATTTCGAATGGAACGCACACGAAGTATTACTCCAATACCACTCGTTCTGCGCACATCAAAGAGCAGGGAAAGAATGCAAGTAGAGGGAAAAAGACCAGCAACAGTTTTGAATTTACTTCTTTTTGGGCAGATGCAAACAATAAGGCGATTTCTGATCTTGTGGACTTTACGAAAACTTTTTTGTCAAAACATACAATTCTAAATGTATTGACAAAATATTGTGTATTTACTTCGGAAGAATTACTGCTTGTTATGCGTCCATATCAGATTGCCGCTACAGAGAAAATATTAAATCGTATTGATATTGCGACAAATTATAAGAAATTGGGAACGTTGGAAGCGGGCGGATATATTTGGCATACAACCGGAAGCGGTAAAACTTTAACATCATTTAAGACAGCGCAGTTAGCAAGCCGGCTTGACTTTGTGGACAAGGTGCTTTTTGTTGTTGACCGCAAAGACCTTGACTATCAGACGATGAAAGAATATGACCGTTTTCAAAAAGGGGCAGCCAATAGCAATACATCAACAGTCGTTTTGAAGAATCAGTTAGAGGATGATAATGCCCGGATTATCATTACCACGATTCAAAAGTTAGATAATTTTATCAGAAGATATAAAGGACATGAGGTTTTTAACCGGCGTATTGTTTTGGTGTTTGACGAATGCCATCGTTCTCAGTTTGGAGATATGCATACTGCCATTACCAAAAATTTTAAGAACTATCATATTTTTGGATTTACAGGAACACCAATCTTTGCTGACAATGCCGGAAGTGGAAAGAATGTTAATTTGCGTACGACACCGCAGGCTTTTGGCGATAAACTTCATACATATACGATTGTAGATGCAATCAATGATGAAAATGTACTGCCGTTTCGTATTGATTATATCCAGACGATTAAGGATAAGGAACAAGGACAGGATAAGCAGGTATCGGCAATTGATACAGAGAAAGCGCTTTTAGAGCCTCAGAGAATTTCTGAAATTGTAAAGTATATTTTGG
Source organism: Lachnospiraceae bacterium (assembly GCA_014804355.1). Classification (GTDB taxonomy): domain Bacteria; phylum Bacillota; class Clostridia; order Lachnospirales; family Lachnospiraceae; genus UBA3282. Next base: position 1,736 of record JAAUZY010000109.1, on the reverse strand, counting down.
AGCATTTTGACCAAAAGACAAAGAGAAACAGTGAAAGTTTCGACTTTTCTAAATTGATGAACGTACAAGATGTAGCAAGCAGTCAGGTAAAGAATAGGGACAAAGTAGAAGAAATAAAAAACTCTGTCCGTATGAAGGGCTTCAATTCTATATTTGCAGTGAGTTCTATAGATGCAGCAAAATTATATTATTCAGAATTTAAGAAACAGATGGCAGATTTGCCGCAATCTGCACCGGCAGGACAACCACATAGATTGAGAGTAGCAACAATATATAGTTATGGTGTAAATGAAGCTGAAAATGATGATTTTGTAGAAGATGAAAATTCAGAAAATACAGACGGACTTGATAAAAGTTCCAGAGATTTTCTTGAAATGGCTATTGATGATTATAATAAGATTTTCAAGACCAATTATGATACTTCGAGTGATAAATTTCAAAATTACTATAAAGATGTTTCTCTTAGGATGAAAAACAGGGAAATTGATATTTTGATTGTAGTAAATATGTTCCTTACAGGCTTTGATGCCACCACTTTGAATACACTATGGGTGGACAAGAACTTGAAATATCATGGATTATTACAGGCGTTTTCGCGCACAAACCGCATTCTTAATTCGGTAAAGACTTTTGGTAATATTGTATGTTTTCGTAATCTGGAAAAGGAAACCAATAATGCGATTGCGCTTTTTGGAGACAAAGAAGCAGGGAGCGTTGTCCTCTTAAAGGATTTTGAGAGTTATTATAATGGGTATGATGAGAACGGAAAACATTTTGATGGTTATGTGGAATTAATAGACAAATTGAAGACGCTATTTCCGCTGGGAGCACCGTTTGAGAGTGAGAAGGCAGAGAAAATATTTATTATGCTTTATGGGGCGATTCTCAGAATGAAGAATATTCTTTCCACCTTTGATAGCTTTGAGGGAAAGGAAATTTTGTCTGAACGGGATTTTCAGGATTATCAGAGCGAGTATATTGACCTTTATCAGAAGTATAAAAAGAGGATAAACGAACGGAAAGAGATTATCAATGATGATGTGGTGTTTGAAATTGAGCTGGTGAAACAGGTGGAGATTAATATTGACTATATTCTTATGCTTGTAAAAAAATATCAGCAGGAGGGAAACAAGGATAAAGAAATTGTTTTGACCATTGAAAAAGCGGTTAATTCCAGTATGAATCTGCGCAGTAAGAAAGAACTGATTAGAGAGTTTTTGTCAAGAATAAATGCACAGACCGAAGTGGATGGGGACTGGAAGAAGTTTGTGGATGAGCAGAGAGAGAATGATCTCGCGATTATTATTGATGAAGAAAAGTTAAAGCCAGACGAAACACATAAATTTATAGATAATTCGTTTCGGGACGGTACGTTGAAAACAACAGGTACAGATATTGATTCTATTATGCCCGCAGTATCGCGTTTTGGCGGAGGCAATAGGGCAGAGAAGAAGAAAAGGGTTATTGACAGGTTAATGATTTATTTTGAGAAGTATTTGGAGCTTGTAAGTATAAGTGGTGTTATATGATACAAGGGCATTATGTATGATTAAGGGAGAGCAAGATAGTGATGAAAAAATCAAGTGTAAGAGAAGTGAAAAAATTGCCTTTAGGAGGATGGATTTATTATCTAAGTGGAGAGGAAAATTGCTTAGATAAGCATAAATGCGGAAAGTGGATGCATTTTTTCAATAATAGGGAATTTGCAGTGCATATTTGTGAGGAAGCAATCGCCC
>JAAUZY010000108.1 GCA_014804355.1 Lachnospiraceae bacterium | reverse complement strand
GTGGATGGGGTGCAGATGGCATTTGATATGGATTTTCTGCTGGATAGGATCTGTATGCCCATGGTATGGATTATCCTGGCCATGGTATTTGGCCGTTTTTTGTGGCGGGTGTGCTTTTTTTTTTTTTTTGTGCGTCTGGAGGCAGATCTGCGCAATCGCATGTTTAATCACGCGAAGGATCTGAGCCAGGAATATTATCAGGTCAATAAAGTGGGAAACCTGATGAGCCTGTTTACCAATGATTTGGATACTGTACAGGATTGTTTCGGGTGGGGCGTTTTGATGTTTTTTGACGCGTTGCTGTTAGGAGTGCTGGCGGTAGCAAATATGTGGGAAATGGACCGCGTACTGACGATTTTATCCCTGATTCCTATGGGATTCCTTCTGGCGGCGGCTACCGTAATCGGCAAACAGATGATGAGAAAATGGGATGTCCGTCAGGAAGCCTTTTCCAAGCTCTCTGATTTTTCACAGGAAAGCTTTTCCGGTATTGCAGTAATCAAAGCCTTTGTTAAGGAAGCAAAGGAACTGATGGCGTTTCAGAAGCTGAATGAGGAGAACGAGGAGGCCAATATTGACCATACCAGGTCCTCCGTATTGCTGCGGATTATGGTGACGTTGTTTGTGGAAAGTGTTATCTGTGTAATTCTGGGTTACGGCGGATATCTGGTATATGCAGGCAGGTTCAATGCGGGTCAGCTGGTGGAATTTATAGGTTATTTCAACGCTATTATCTGGCCGATTATGGCTGTCTCTGAATTGATAGATATGACATCCCGGGGTAAGGCATCACTGGAACGTTTGGGAGAATTGCTGGATGCGAAGGCCGCTGTGGAGGATCGGGAAGGAGCACGGGAACTGAAAAATGTCCGTGGTGATATCGAATTCCGTAATCTGACTTTCCGTTATCCTGATGGTGAGACAGACGTACTTAAAAGTGTATCCTTCACTATTAAAGCCGGGGAAAATGTGGGTCTGGTAGGAAAAACAGGCTGTGGTAAGACCACCCTGGTAGATTTGATTCTGCGTACTTATAATGTTCCGGAGGGAACCTTGTTCGTTGACGGCATGGATGTGAATGATGTGAAAATCCGAGATTTGAGGGCATGCTGCGCGTATGTGCCTCAAGATAACTTCTTGTTTTCCGATACGATTGAAAATAATATTGCTTTCGGGGTGGACAAGTATGACAGCAAGTCTGTCACGCAGGCTGCAAGGCTGGCCGATGTGCACAGCAATATCGAAGAGTTCCAGCAGGGTTATCATACCGTTCTGGGTGAGCGGGGCGTCACGGTTTCCGGCGGCCAGAAGCAGAGGATATCCATTGCACGGGCGCTGATGAAGGATGCGCCGATTCTGATTCTGGATGATTCCGTATCCGCCGTAGATACGAAAACCGAAGCCACGATCTTAGAAAACCTGCGCACTGCCAGACAAGGTAAGACGACCATCCTGATTGCCCACCGTGTCACGACCATTGAGAAGATGGATAAGATACTTTTCCTTGAGGATGGACAGCTGATTGCGGCAGGAACGCATGAAAAACTGTATGAGTCCTGTCCGGGATACAGGAAAATGGTGGACCTTCAGAAGCTGGAGGAGGAAGGAGAAGGACACAATGACTGAGTATTTGCCTATATTGATCGTGGGTGCTATTATCGGCGCTTTTACAATTGTTTTCCTGCTGGCCTATGGTGCACTGAGAAAGATAAAAGACGAACCCGATAAGGAGAGAAATATGCCGGATGGCGAAATTATCCGGCGACTGCTGCAATATGCCAGACCTTATTGGAAAAGTTTTGTGATAGTATTTATCGTCATGGTGTTTTCCATCGCGTACGATCTGATTTCCCCTCTGATTGTCGGACGAATACAGGGCCTGATCAAGGACGATTTTGAATTGAGCCGGCTGTATACCATGGTAGGGGTATACGTAGGAATCCTGATCGTTTCCATGGTCTGTACTTATTTGCAGGCGATGATTTTGCAGAAAACGGGTCAGAAGATTCTTTCACGCATGCGGCTGGATGTGTTTACCCATATTGAGAGCTTAAGCCATGAGCAGTTGAATAACATTCCAGTGGGTAAGCTTGTAACCAGAGTGTCCAATGATCCCAACTCCATCTCCTATATGTTCACCAATATTCTGGTGACTCTGGCCAGAAATGCCATGGTGATCGTGGGTGTGTTGGGAGCCATGTTGATGCTGAATTATGCGCTGACCTTGATGGTATTGTGTTTTGTACCTTTTGTGGTGTTGTTTACCGTGATTTTCCGGGAGTTTTCCCGCAGGGTACACCGCATGGTCAATGATGCCACTACGGATATCAATACCTATCTGTCCGAAAACCTGTCCGGCATGAAGATTACCCAGATTTTTAACAGGGAAGAACAGAAACTGGACGATTTTCTGAAACGCAGCCGGACGCTGCAGAAAGCCAAGTTTAATCGAATGTTTGTATTTGGTATTTTCCGGCCTATGGTATATATGATTTATGTTTCCTCGAATCTGTGTCTGTTTTATTTCGGGGCCAAGGGCTATATCAGGGACATTCATTACTTTGGACAGGTGATTGACAGCAGTATTATGGTGTCTTTTTATATGTATATTTCCCGTTTTTTCAATCCGATTCAGACACTGGCGGAGCAGTTCGATATGCTGCAGCGTTCTTTTGCCGCGGCAGAGAAGATTTTCACGATTCTGGATATGGTACCGGAGATAGTGGATGAACCGGATGCCATTGAATTGCCGGAGCTTCGGGGCGAGATTGAATTTCGTGACGTGTGGTTTTGCTATAAGCCTGATGAGTGGGTGCTGAAGGGAGTGTCCTTCCATGTGGAGCCGAAGCAGACGGTGGCTTTTGTGGGTTCCACGGGTTCCGGTAAGACCACGATTCTTGGCCTGATCTGCCGTAATTACGATATCCAGAAGGGGCAGATTCTCATTGACGGGATCGATATCCGCAAAATTAAAATATCTTCTCTGCGACGCCACTTCGGTCAGATGCTTCAGGACGTGTTCCTGTTTTCCGGTGATATTCGCAGCAATATTCTGCTGCGTAAAGAGGACGTGGGAGATGAGGAAGTATGGGAAGCCTGCCGATATGTCAATGCGGATACTTTTATCGGCAGGTTGGAAAACGGCTTAGATGAAGTAGTACGGGAACGGGGCAATAATTTTTCTGCCGGACAGCGTCAGCTTCTTTCTTTCGCCCGCACCATTATTCACAAGCCTTCAGTCATGATTTTGGATGAGGCTACCGCAAACATCGATACGGAGACGGAATTGCTGATTCAGGACAGTCTGGAAAAAATGAAGAATATCGGCACTATGCTGATTGTGGCTCACAGGCTCTCTACCATCCAGCACGCGGACAATATTATTTTGTTGTCCCATGGCCAGATCGTGGAACAGGGCAGCCACCAGCAACTGCTGTATCAGAAAGGGCGCTATTATGACCTGTATACATTACAGTATCATAAGCAGATGATTCAGAACTCCTGAGTTAAATGAGTGTAAATTGGATTATTTGGATCGTGCACTTCTCCGTAAGCCTTTTTCTGATGTTCACGAGGCGTACCATTAATCAGGCAGTGGTTTTGCTCATGTAGGAGTCCAGAGGTATATGGTGGCAAAAAGTAAAGGAGGCAACAATATGGTCACACCGCAACACTTTACTTCACTGGAGAGCGCGATATGTTCGCTTTACGGAGAGGGAATTAAAGTAGAAAGTACAAGCCGGATATCCGGCGGCGATATTAATGAAGCGTATGGATTGATGCTGATGGATGGCAAGTGTATTTTCATGAAGGCGAATACAAAAGAAAATCTTTCTTTTTTTACCGCGGAGGCTATTGGCCTGGCTTCCATTTCCCGGACAAAAGCTATCGGCACACCGCGCATTCTTGGTGTCGGAACCGACGAAGAAGGTGTGGGATATTCATTTTTGCTACTGGAGTTTATTTCCGGTAAAGCCCGCAGCAGAAATTATTGGGAAGACTTTGCAAGACAGCTCGCCGACATGCACCGGGCATCAACGGACGGGCTTGTTTCCAATGGAAAATATGGTTTTAACAGTGATAACTATATTGGCATGCGCAGACAGGTCAATACAGGGTGTGACAGTTGGATCAGCTTTTTCCGTGACTGTCGTCTTGACCCGCAGTTTCAGGATGCCTCCCGATATTTTGACAGATGGGATCGGAAAAAGATAGTCCGATTCCTCGACCATATAGATGAAATTCTTGTGGAGCCCGAATATCCGTCGCTGCTGCATGGTGATTTGTGGCCGGGAAACGTGATTGCAGGAAATGACGGCAGCGCGTGGTTGATTGATCCGGCAGTTTATGTGGGTCACGCTGAGGCGGATATCGCAATGACAGAGCTTTTCGGGGGATTTCCGCCGGCATTTTATGATGCCTATAAGGAAGCGGCTCCTTTACAGCCGGGTTATGAACGCCGCCGTGATGTGTATAATCTTTATCATCTCTTAAATCACCTGAATATGTTCGGGAGAACGTATCTGCCGGAGGTGAAGCGGATTGTAGGGCGGTAGGCAGGAGAGAGGCAAGCGTGCTCGCGAAACTCAATTTTTTCTAAGCGTCCAAAGCCGTATTCTTTTTCAAATATTGATTTAGGCTTGCAATATTGTAAAGCGGAAAATTTGTGAGCCAATCCTGCTCCCTAAAGCCGGACATCGATACCCTGACAGCGTTCTTTACTTTGTATTTCTGCATAAAAACCTTTAAACTTTTTGCCTGCAGGTTTTCTTCTGCCTTTACCTCCATCGGAACAATACAGTCATCCGTCTGAATCAAAAAATCTAATTCAGATGTTGCGTTTTCTGCTGACCAATAAAATATATCATTTTCCGGTATGACAAGCAATTGCTGCAGTACATACTGTTCTGTCAATGCGCCCTTAAACTCTTCAAAAAGCCTGTTCCCTTCCAACAGTATCCTCGCATCCAGCCTTGACATGGCGCACAGCAGACCTATATACCGCAAGAGCAGATGACAGGCCTTCAGTC
>JAAUZY010000107.1 GCA_014804355.1 Lachnospiraceae bacterium | reverse complement strand
ATCTGATTAAACGGTATAAAGAAAGAGCAGGGTCAAAGCGCGCTATGTCTAAAATTATGTTTGACTGTCTGCTCAATCCTTATTTTATTTCGGATATTCTTGAAAATTGATTTCCGTGTCTTATCACTCCGTGGACTTGACATTTTAAATGAAAGGTATATAATTTCAACGGTTAATAAATTTTACTTTTTAATAAGTAGAAACTATACGGAGGACAACCTCACATGTTTGTCATATTTTTTCTCATATGGATTATCTTCAATGGTCAATTTACTCTGGAAATCGCCCTGTTCGGACTGGTGATATCCGGCGCGGTCTATTGGTTTATCTGTAAATTTCTGGATTATAAACCTGCCAATGACATCATCCTATGTAAAAGGTTCTTTCTGTTGCTCCACTATGTATTCGTGCTGTTAATCGAGATCCTCAAGGCAAACGGCGCGGTTTTCAAAATGATCTATTCTGAAAAATACTGCCTCGAACCGGCGGTGGTTCATTTCAAAACGACGCTTCATACCACCTTCGCGAGAGTGCTTCTGGCTAATTCCATCACGCTGACTCCCGGCACCATCACGGTCAGCCTGAAGGACGATGAATATGTAGTCCACTGTCTGGATAAGGAACTTGCGCGGGGTATTGACTCCTCCATATTCGTCAAACTGTTGGAACGAATTGAAAACGTAGAATAAAGAGGTATTGACAATGATCTATCACTACATTTACATCGCAGTTCTTATTATTCTGGCGCTGATGCTGTTTCCCTGCCTGCTTCGCGCAATCAAAGGACCCCGCATCGCAGACCGTCTTGTGTCGGTGAACATGATGGGCACAATGGTCATGGTCATGATCGCCATACTCGCCCTGCTTTTGGATGAGGGCTATCTGGTGGACGTCTGTCTGGTCTATGCCATGATCAGCTTCCTTGCAGTGGTCGTATTGACAAAGGTATATATCGGTATTTATGAAGAAAAACGACAGGCAACTGACGATCAGAAATCTACGGAAGAAGGAGGTATGTCCGATGGGAATTTTTGACTGGATCAGGCTGATCCTGGGCTGCTCGTTCATCATCTGCGGTCTGGTGATCTTTTTTACGGAAATATTCGGAGTATTCCACTTCCAATATGTGTTGAATCGTATGCATGCCACAGCGATGGGGGATACTCTCGGTATCGCTTCCTGCATGTTGGGTTTGGTGATCTTCTCAGGATTCAATATGACATCCGTAAAGCTACTGCTGATTGTGGTTTTCCTTTGGTTCGCTTCCCCGGTTTCTTCACATGTGCTGGCACGTCTGGAAGTAGCAACGAATGAGAATCTGGAAAGCCACTGTAAGGTTTACACGGATCTTGAGACATTAGAGAAAGAACCGGCCGATACCACGGCCGTTTCCGCATCCGAAACTGCACAGCAACCCGGGACAGGAGGCAAAGAGCTATGACGACTTTTCAATGTATTCTGATGGGATTTCTGATCGTATGCGCGATCTCTGTCAGTTTCTCCAGGAACCTGCTCAATTCCATCCTCATCTATATGTCCTACAGCCTGATTATGTCTATCCTGTGGGTGTGTCTGGAATCTCCCGATCTTGCGATCACGGAGGCTGCAGTCGGCGCAGGCGTGACCAGTGTCCTGTTCTTCGCCACACTGAAGAAGATACAGGCGATCCGCATCGAAAAGGATAAGACCGAAAAGGAGGAGCCTGAGAATGAGTAAGTTAAAACCGAGAGAAGAATATGAGAAGACCCATGCTTTCCGTTTCTTCCGCTGGCTGTCCGGCAGCAAGGACCCTTATGTCGGAGAAGTGGAAATGCAGGTACAGCAGACACCCGTAGTGCCGGAAGAGACGATTATTGAACGCATGCGCGAGTCAGAAATGATCCGCGTCAGGATCTATGATAAGGAACTGAACAAAACAACACGCACTTTCCATAAAATATATGTCACGACAGCGATCCTGTTCTGTTGCGTCCTAGTGGCTGTCCTGTTGATGACCGTATCGTATCTGCCGCCCAGCGGCGATCCGTCGAATCCGGTCAACAATGTTGTCTCCGAGCGTTACATTGAACAGGGATTACAGGAAACCGGCGCACTCAACATCGTGTCCGGCATGATCCTGACCTACAGGGCTTTCGATACCTTCGGAGAGACTAACGTGCTGTTCATCGCGACATGCTGTGTCATGATCCTGCTGATGGTGGACGATGCGATCCTTAGAAAACAGGAAGATATCAATGACCGCCGTTTTGAACCGAAGAACGATGCGATCCTGCAGGGAACCGCCTTCGTTCTGTGTCCTATTATTTTTATATTCGGTATTTATATCATATTAAACGGTCATCTGTCACCGGGCGGCGGCTTCTCCGGCGGCGCCATTATGGGGGCAGGACTGATTCTGTATGTCAGTGCTTTCGGCTTCAAGAAGACACAGCGCTTCTTTAACGAACACATATATAAGATCGCTAAGATCACCGCCCTTTGCATGTACGGGCTGATCGGCACATACTTCTACATGACCGGCGCAAACGAAATCGAGAATCACATCCCGCTCGGCATCCCCGGACATATCCTGAGCAGCGGTATTATCCTGCCGATCAATATCTGCGTGGGACTGGAAGTCGCGTGCACCATGTACGCATTCTACGCACTATTCAGAAGAGGAGGGCTGTAAAATGGACGCAAATTTATTCATAAACTACGGCGAAGCTGTCGCCATGATCCTCTTCGGCATCGGATTCGGGAATCTGCTCTTACAGCCTAATCTGATCAAAAAGATCATCGGTCTGAACATCATGGATACGGCGATCTATCTTTTCCTTGCGGAAAAAGGGTATATCAGAGGGCGCGTGGCTCCCATCGTCGTGGACGGCGTACAGAGTATGGAAGCTTATATCAATCCGATCCCCAGCGGTCTCGTGCTGACCGGTATCGTAGTTTCCGTCTCCGTGTCCGCCCTGATGCTGGCACTCACCATAAGACTCTATAAACGCTATCAGACGCTGGATCTCGACGAAATATCCAGTCGGCTGAAAAAGGAGGGGCTGTAATGGATATCATACGGAACTTTCCTTGTATCTCTATTATGCTGTGTCTGTTCGCGGGCATTATCAGCTCGGGGCTGCGCGATAAGGCAGCCATGTGGATCAGCACGATCCTGCTCACGATCAATATCGCGCTGAGTGCTTGCACGCTGGCATATACTCTGTACATCGGCGAACCCTTCGTCTATGTCATGGGCAAATTCCCCGCACCGTGGGGCAATGAGATCCGCGCCGGCATACTTGAAGCGCTGCTGGCATTCTTTTTCTGTGTGATCATGCTGCTCTCCCTCTTCGGCGGCAGACATAAACTGCCGGATGAAGTCGAAGAAGACAAGACGTATCTCTACTATGTATTGTCCGATCTGCTGCTCAGCTCTCTGCTGGCGCTGGTCTACACAAATGATATGTTTACGGCATACGTGTTTGTAGAGATCAATACCATATCAGCGTGCGGACTGATCATGATTCGCCAGAACGGCCGCACCATCGAGGCTGCTGTCAGATATATGATCATGAGTCTGTTAGGTTCCGGCCTGCTGCTTCTCGGTCTGTGTATGCTCTATGACCTGACCGGCCATCTGCTGATGAGCAATATCAAAGAATCCGTGGCGCTTCTTACGGCAAACGGTGAGTATAACATTCCTCTGATCGTCGCCATCGTGCTGATGTCCGTAGGTCTGTGTATCAAAAGTGCGCTTTTCCCGTTCCATGCATGGCTGCCGGATGCCTACGGATACTCTACCGTCTCCTCGGCTGCCATCTTATCCTCACTGGTATCCAAAGGATATATCTTCCTGCTCATTAAGATCATCTACCGTGTAATCGGTTTCAGGATCTACCATGACAGCAGGATCATCGATATCCTTTTCCTGTTTGGTCTGATGGGTATGATCTTCGGCTCATTAAGCGCCATTAAAGAAAATGATGTCCGCAGAATGATCGCTTTTTCTTCGGTCGCACAGATCGGTTATATTTATATGGGATTCGGCATGGGCACCCAGGAGGGTATGACGGCCAGTATTTTCCATATCCTGTCCCATGCGGCCACGAAATCGCTGCTGTTTATCGCCGCCATCGGACTGACTGACGTATCCGGCGGAAGCCGCAAGTTTATCGAACTGACCGGCTCGGGTTATCGCAACAAGTGGGCCGGCGTTGCCTTTACGGTAGGCTCTCTCTCCATGGTAGGTGTGCCGCTTTTCTCCGGATTTATCAGCAAACTGTTGTTTTCTCAGGCGGCTGTCCTAAATCACACGAAGATGCTGCCGGCGCTGATCGTCCTCGGAATCAGTACGATTCTGAACGCGATCTATTTCATGAAGACGGTGATTCGGATCTACACGCCTTTAAATGATTGTGCCTACACCAGTGTTACCTTTAAGGATATTTCGTTATATGCCATGGTTTTAGTGGCATTTATCGTGTTAAATGTGATGCTTGGCATCAGTTCCCAGCCCGTTGTCGATATGATACAGCAGGGACTTGCCATGTTTGCGTAGAGGGGGATTCCATATGTATCTCATTCTTTTATCCATATTTATACCGATCCTGATCGGATTGTTCCTTCTGATGTGGAGAACAAAATGCTCTCCACACGATTGCGGGAGTCATTCCGCAAACTCGAATAAACAAAACGTCGGAATTAACTTGATTGCCGGTGCCGCTTTTCTTCTGACAGGCGCCTTGGTCATCGCCACGCTCCTTACCGCTTACGGGACATCCTTTACACTGTTTACCCTGACAAGCAGCCTGTCCCTCGTGTTTGCGGTGGACGAGCTCAGCGTTCTGTTTGCGGTACTCGCACTGGTGGTCATGATCTGCGCAGGATTTTTTTCTTTTGAATATATGAAACATGAGGAAAATGAGAAGCGCTACTACGGCTTCTATCTGATCGTATTCGGTGTCTTGAATGCACTCTGTTTTTCCGGCAACCTGATCACCTTCTATCTGTTCTTTGAAGTACTGACCTTATCTTCCGTACCGCTGGTACTGCATAACGGCAGCAGAGAAGCGATTATGGCGGGACTTAAATACTTGTTTTACTCCTTATGCGGGGCCTATATGGCGCTGTTTGGCATATACTTCGTCTGTCGGTACAGTGACACGCTAAGCTTTACTGCAGGCGGCGTATTGCAGGCGGCAGACACACCCTCCAAGGAGCTCCTGTTGATCATAGCGATGATCATGATCATCGGTTTTGGTGTCAAAGCGGGTATGTTCCCACTGCATGCATGGCTTCCCGCGGCTCATCCCGTAGCTCCGGCTCCGGCCTCTGCGGTGCTCTCCGCAGTCATTGTCAAAGCCGGTGTGCTGGCGCTCATACGCACGGTCTACTATATCTTCGGTGCTTCCTTCCTGCGGGGCACATGGGTGCAGACAGTCTGGCTTACGCTTTCGCTGGTCACTGTCTTCATGGGTTCCATGCTGGCCTACAGAGAGCCCGTGTTAAAGAAACGACTGGCTTACTCCACCGTGAGCCAGCTATCCTATATCCTGTTCGGACTGGCGGTCATGGACGTGCAGGCGGTAAACGGTTCGCTCCTGCATGTGCTGGCGCACGGTCTGATCAAAGCGACGCTCTTCCTCTGTGCCGGTGCCATCATCTACATGACCGGCAAAACACGAGTGGAAGAACTGCGCGGAATCGGCAAGGAAATGCCGTTCACTATGTGGTGTTACACAATCGTATCGCTGGGTTTGATCGGTATTCCGCCCACAGGCGGTTTTGTCAGTAAATGGTATCTGGCGATGGGAAGCCTGTCGAGCGGGCTACCATGGTTTCGCTGGCTGGGGCCTGCTGTCTTACTGATCAGCGCGCTGCTGACTGCAGGCTATCTGCTGCCCCTTTCGATTTACGCTTTCCTGCCCGGTAACGATTATGATTATGCGAATCTCAAGAAACGGGAACCGTCACTTTTTATGATGATACCGATCTGTATTATGGCGTCCTTGTCAGTTTTGATTGGTTTGTTCCCCACACAGCTTATTGACTCTCTGACACGCTTTGTCAGTCTGCTTGTTTAGAAAGGAGGCGCGGTTATGATAATATTAGTGATCCTGATTCCCTCTGTTGCGGGGATTCTCTCAACGCTGCTTCCTTTCCGTAAGAGAACTCACTGGGAGATTTTCCTGGAGTGCGCCGTTACCCTGAACAGTATTCTGGTCTGGTATCTGCTGCTTCACCACTCGAGCAGTACCTTCCTGCTGGCACACTTTACGGGCGATCTGTCCATCAGTTTTAAGGTGGACGGTATGGGCATGGTCTTCGCCGGACTGGTTTCCGCGCTGTGGCCCTTCGCCACGCTGTACGCTTTCGAATATATGACGAAAGAAGAGCATGAAAAGATCTTCTTCCTGTTTTATACGGTAACTTACGGCATTACGCTGGGCATCGCCCTTGCCGCCAATCTGTTAACCATGTATTTCTTCTACGAGCTGCTGACGCTTGTCACTGTTCCTCTCGTCATGCATACGCTGACCAGAGAAGCGATCCTCGCCAGCCGGAAATACCTGTACTACTCTCTGGGCGGCGCGGCCTTTGCCTTCATCGGCATGATCATGATCATCGTCTACGGAACCACCAACGAATTTGTACTCGGCGGTATTCTGGACCCTGCCAAGATCGGTTCGCGGACCAACGTCCTGTTATTCGTCTATGTGATGGCATTTATGGGATTCGGCGTGAAAGCCGCTCTATGCCCTTTTAATTCCTGGCTTCCGCAGGCAGGTGTGGCGCCCACCCCGGTTACGGCTCTCCTTCATGCGGTGGCCGTCGTGAAAGCCGGCGCTTTCGCGATCCTGCGGCTGACTTACTACTGCTTCGGCACTGAATTCCTGCGCGGCACATGGGCGCAGACCGTCGTTCTGCTGCTGACTATGTTTACGATCGTATACGGCTGCAGCCGCGCGATCAAAGAGACGCATCTCAAGAGAAGACTTGCTTACTCGACCATCAGTAACCTGTCTTACATCCTCTTCGGTGCGGCGCTGATGACACCTCTCGGAATGGTGGGCGCATTGTCCCATCTGGTATTCCACGCCGTGATCAAGATATCCTCTTTCTTCTGCGCGGGAGCCATCATACATCAGACCGAGCGGAATTATGTGCATGAGCTGGACGGTATGGGCTATCGAATGCCCTGCGTTTTCGGCATTTTTACTGTATCAGCCCTCTCTCTGATGGGTGTTCCCGGACTGGCCGGGTTTATCAGTAAATGGAATCTGGCTTCGGCTGCCGTGGAGAGCGGTAATATAGTCGCCTACTTCGGCATCGCCTGTCTGCTGCTTTCCGCTCTGCTGACTGCGATCTATATGCTTACCATAGTGGCACGCGCCTTTTTCCCTGTCAAGGGCTTCGACTACAGTACCTTACAGGGGATTAAAGACCCGAACTGGAAAATGCTGCTGCCGCTGTTTGTATTTACTTTCTTTATGATAGCATTCGGCATTTACTCCCAGCCGCTTACTGATTTCTTCTGTACAGTGGCGGGTATGTGAGCGTATTATATCAAATAGTGAGGTTTGTATTATGAATATACTAATATACTCAATTATATTTCTGCCGATAGCCGCGGCGCCGATCGGCTACATCATAGGACGGTTTCAGAAGGATACCCGTAGTTATTTCGCCGATATCATAACCGGCATTATATTCGTCTGTACCTTGTATCTCTTTCTACAGATACAGAGGCAGAACACCCCGGATATTCTCTTTGAGATTCCCTATATCTGCGGCATGGGGCTGCATTTTACACTGGACGGATTCCGCGCGTTATATTGCATGGTTGCGGCGTTCATGTGGTTTATGAGCACACTTTTTTCCAAGGAATATCTTGCACATTACCGCAATCGCAACCGCTACTACCTGTTTCTGCTGATCACTCTGGGCGCAACGGAGGGTGTTTTCCTCTCCGCTGACTTCTTTACAACCTTCATTTTCTTTGAAATCATGTCCTTCACTTCCTACGTGTGGGTGGCGCATGATGAGAATAAAGATGCGCTGCGGGCGGCAGCTACCTATCTTGCCGTGGCGGTAATCGGCGGTCTGGTGATGCTGATGGGTATCTTCCTGTTATATGATGTGACGGGAACACTGTTTTTCGATGATCTTACAGGTGCATATACCATATACGGCATGCTCAGTTCCCAGCATACGACTCCGATTCAGCTCCGGATCGCCGGTCTGTGTCTGCTGTTCGGCTTCGGTGCCAAGGCGGGTGCATTTCCGCTGCACATTTGGCTTCCGAAAGCCCATCCCGTAGCTCCGGCTCCGGCATCGGCTCTGCTGTCCGGCATTCTGACGAAGGCCGGTATGTACGGCATACTGATTCTGACAGCATATATTTTCCTCGGTGATACGGTATGGGGATGCCTTATTCTGATTACCGGTGTATGTACCATGGTAATCGGTGCCGTGCTGGCTCTCTTTTCCATCGATCTTAAGCGGACCCTTGCCTGCTCCTCCGTCTCCCAGATCGGATTTAATCTGGTGGGTGTCGGTATGTCCGGGCTTCTTACTTCCGAAGGAGATAACTTGTTGGCAGTGCGAGGCAGCATGCTCCACATGGTGAACCACTCCCTGATCAAACTGGCTCTCTTTATGGCCGCGGGCGTGGTCTATATGAATGTGCATAAACTGGATGTAAATGCGATACGCGGATTCGGGCGTAAGAAACCGTTGCTCAACTATATCTTCCTGATGGGTGCCCTCGGTATCGGCGGTGTACCTCTCTGGAACGGCTATATCAGTAAGACGCTGATCCATGAGAGTATTGTGGAGTATACCAAACTCCTCCGCGACGGACAGATTCCCAGTATATTGAGTGCCGGTACACTGCACGCCATAGAATGGACTTTCCTGATCAGCGGCGGACTGACCGTTGCCTATATGACGAAACTCTATGTGGCTCTTTTCATAGAAAAAAATACAGATGCAAAAGTTCAGGCGGATTACGACGCGCTGAAAGGCAAATATATGAATAAAATCAGCGCCGCAGCCTTGACTGTAAGTGCGACTCTGCTGCCGATCATGGGCTTCCTGCCGCATATCGTGATGGACCGACTGGCTGATATCGGACAAGGTTTCATGCTGCCGGAGGACAGTATCGTGCGCACACTCGTGCCGATACAGGAGGCTGTTGCAGAGCCGGTCAATTACTTCTCCCTCACAAATCTGCAGGGCGCCCTGATTTCACTTGTAATTGGACTATGTGTTTACTTAGTGATCGTAAGGTTATGGATGATGAAACCAGCCGCGAATGTTGGCAAGATGTGTGATAATTATGATGTCGCGAACCGTTCCGTCGCCGGCTCGTCAGTTTTCGTCGTACGTAAGAAGAAACCTGTCAGAGACTACGTTGACCGCTGGAACAAATACTTAGACTTAGAAAACCTGATCTACCGTCCGATTCTGCTCAAGATCCTGCCTTTCCTGTTCGGCGTAATCTGCCGCATACTGGACAGTCTGGTAGACGGAATCGTCGTATTCCTGCGTAAGACGGTATATCGGGACAGCAAGCTTCCTCACGAGCTTCCCGAGGGAACGCCCTTTACCCACATGCTTGCCTGCACCGCATCATTTTTCCAGGCGCTGGGTAACAGGATCTTTTTCCGAAAGGACAGAAAGGAAACAGACTTCGAGCATAAGTTTGCGATGATGTATGAAGAATGGTCCGAGAACAATACGTTGATCGCGCGAAGCATGTCCTTCGGACTGTTACTGTTCTGTGTGGGATTGATCGTGATGATTGGCTATTTGTTTGTGATGGATGTATTCTAGCCCGACGCTTACCGTACAACACTGAGTCACCATAAAAGAACCGTTGAAGATACGAAGTGAACCGCCTCGACATTCCGGAGCGGTTCATTCTGTCCTTATCTATTTTTTCTCTTCCTTGGCAGCTGTCTTTGTCTCTTCTTGTGCTGCCTTTGCCTCTTTCTGATTCGGCGCTTCTGTTTCTGCCGCCTTCTTCGCTTTTCTTTTCTTTCCGGCCTTCCTGATAATCAAAATGAGGATCACAAGCAACACCACCGCCGCCGGAATAATATAGATTAGATAGTCCTTGATTCCCTTCTCATAAATGCACACGGCGATCTCAGCATTCGCACTATCAGCGGCCTCAACGGTAAAGAGATGATAGATTCCCATAAGTTCCGTATCCGCCTGCTTCCATTCGCCATCCTGCTTCACGTAGATACTCACACCTTCTGTCTGTCCCTCCGGTGCCTGATACCGCAGTGTATGTGCCCCACGGTTTTCATCCGCCTCTTCCGTCTTCATTCGCGCCGCACTGTCATCGGGAATCTCCACCGTCCAGCGCTCCGCCACATCATCCGGCAACGCCACATCTGTTGTACTGTTTACGGAAGATGTTCCCCCTGTCACGTTCAGCACATCCTCCTGCTTAAACATACCGTCCGCCAGAATAACAGACTGCCCATTCGGACGCGTCTGCTCCGAAGCAAGTGTGGTCAGATACCGGACATATTCTACCGTCACGTCTTCGTCATACAGGACATTGTTCAGATCCTTAATATCCCAATCCGCATAAAATCCCAGTTTCGCCGGTATCTCAGGATACAGATCAATGGGAACGCTGCCACCGTAAGGACACTCTACCGTCTTGACTTCCTCTTCATCTGCATAGAAGGAGATCGTCATCATGCGGAACTTGTTCGGAATCCCTTCGATCTCCAACATATCCTGATAGCCGATCGGCTCCGCCTTGCCGCTGTAGCTGATTCGGTCAATACCTGCGATTTCATCCGACACGAAATAATTGTGCAACACAGATCCGCTGCTGTCCGTATCGCCTGCAATCGCCCCCGAAAATGCATCCGATTCCTGAATGCGCACGATCGCACAGCAATTCTCAATACTCGAACCGGAGCCTGCGATCCCAGCCACATACTCCTTACCGGACACGGTACATTTCGCGTAACTGTTCATAATATAAGACACGGATTGACCGACTACCCCGCCCGCATAATTACCTGTACTGGTCTCGATTCGTCCATAATTCTCACAGTGCAGGATGGTACCCATCTCCTGCAGACCCGATATCCCTCCGGCACAGCTCTTATGCGCCATGACCTTGCCCACATTGATATTTCTACGCTGCACACACTTAGTAAGTAAGGTGGAATTCATCTTAGCATTCTCAATGCCCGTGACATCACCCTCCAGATCAAAATCATATTCGATCGCCATGGTGCCGGCGATACCGGAGACATTGATATCTCCCTGTACCAATCCGCCGTTCCTGCAGTCTGCGATCGTCGCATCGGTACTGGTCTCGGCATTCTCCAGGGAAGTATCCTCGTAAATATTGGTATAATCCATATCCAGAACGCCGTCGATCGCGTCCGTATATAACCGCATGATCGTGCTGAACTGATCGTTGATACCCGACAGATCGTCTATCAGCACATCATTGGTGGAAGACATCTCGTCATTCAGCCGTCCCATATTTTCTGACAACCCCTGCAGATTAGCCGTCAGACTGTTCGTTCTGGATCGGTAATCACCGCCCAGCTGCGGCAGCGCAATATCCGGCATACCGTTCAACGTATCCAGCATATGTCTCGCCTCACTACCGGCGGACTGCATGTTACCCGCAGCATCTTCCACATACCCCATCGCGCTCTTAAGCTGCTTAGCGGCATCCTCCGTCATCTCGTCTTGGTGCGCCATCACGATATCCGACATGATCTGCAGGTATTCCCGCATATCCCGATCGTAGTCTTTCGTGATATCTCCGCCGCTGTACTGTTTATCCGCGTAGTCGGAGGCATCTTTCTGCACTTTAACGATATCCTCTGCCATCTGTTTGTCAGCGTCATCCAACAGATCATGATCCAGTGTCCCCAGATCCCCTTCCGATTGCGGAAAATCTCTGTCCTCACCTGTATCGGGATTGTGGTGTACCCACCCTGTCACCCCGAAATAATTCTCATAAGTATTGCTTCCGTTCCATGACCACCCGGAATCCACGCCGCTTTCAAACCGCGGCTTCAAGTCATTCTCGTTGATTCGATCTGACTGTTTATACTTATCTTCTGTGGAGCGTACACGGTCGATATAATAATTCTTATATGCCTCCAGCGCATCGGCATAATCCTCCGCATGCTGTTTCGTGGCACGCTCCATATTTTCCTTTGCATTATCGTAACGTTCTTTTTCCGCCGGTGTCATGTACTGATAGATATCCAGTGAATCTACCATATCGCCCAATTTCTCTGCGGCATCCTTCACATTGCCCGCCGCATCGTGCGCATAATCGATGACTCCGTCGTCCTTCGCGGATTCATCCATGATATAGTCCAGCCGGTTGACCGCCTCGTTGACGGAACCGATCATCTCGTCCGTCCATCCCACTGTTCTGTCGGCCAGAAAAGATGTATCCTCCAGTGCCTTATCTACAAAGTCCTGCACAATGCTCAACCGCGCCGATACCGTGTCGGATTCCGCCCCGGCATCGTCAAGCATCTGTCCGGTCAGATCGTGCATCTTGTCAATATTATCCATGAGTTGGTATGCAATATCCTCGGAAAGATCCACCGCAATATACGGCTCCGTCTGTCCCGCGATACCGCCTACGTCCTTACGTCCATAGACAGTCCCCGTATTCTCACACGCATACACGTAGCCGGACTGCCGTCCCACGATACCGCCGATATTATATCCCACATGCTCATAACCCACTTCTCCGCTGTTACTGCAAAACTGTATAATACCCGTTGACAGCCCCGCAATGCCGCCGGAATCAATGGTATTGCTGATAACTGCCGCCTCTTTTTCCGCCTCGCTTCCTTCACCGTTATCCAGAAATCCGGTCGTATACTGCGTAAGATTAATATCCTCAAGCGACTTGCCCTTATCTTCATTAGAAGTGTTGATCTGTGCCGCATTCGTACAGCCCACTATATTACCAATGTTTTCCCCCGCAATGCCGCCCGTGTAATGCGCTCCCGTGATCTTACCGCTGTTTTTACAGTCTATCAGGATACCGCTGAGCTCATTGAAGCCTGTAATACCGCCGACGTAATCATTTCCCTCAACCGTCCCTTCATAGGTACAGTTGATTATAATACCGCTGTTGTCGCCCACGATACCGCCAACTACCATCTGATTGCCGGAAGGACGCACCGCCCCCTGCACGTTCAGATTCGCTATGACAGCCGATTTCTGCGTATAGCAGAACAGTCCCGTATACGATACACAGTCCCTGATCGTCAGACCACTGATCGTATGTCCCTGACCGTCGAAATATCCGCCGAAGGTCGGTATGGATATAAACTCACTGCCCGCCAGATTTAAGTCATCCTGCAGATATACCTTCTTGTTCTGAGACCATGTATCCAGTCGGCATTTTCTTGAAAAGGCCTTCAGCCCTTCCACGGAATCTATGTATATCTCTTCCCACTCAGTCTCTTCATCTTTATAGGAGGCCAATGTTTCATTCGCATCCTCGACGCTGGTGATCTCCTCCGTGCTATCTTCTTCCACCTCTCCTGTATCTGTCTGCCCAGTCCTATTGCTGTCTGTAGTTCTCGATCCTTTGCTATCCGCCGTGCGCTCTGCCGTCTCATGGTTCGATGCGCCCTGTCCCTCTTCCACAGCCAAGACATCCATAGCTGGCGCTATAGCAAGCAAAGCTGCCAGCACAAGGGCAAACCCACTCTTCACGCCTTTTATATTCAATATCCGCTTCCGACTACATTGCAGTTCATTGATCGGAGATGATAACTTACTTTCCTTACGCATGCGTCTTCACCTCCCTGCTTTCCATCTCTTCCGACACCGCTTCTGTCAGATTCCTGTACTCTTCCTCCGTAAGCTCCGTCACATCTCCTGCCTCCACATAGGCGCTCACATTACCTCTGACAATCGCGTTCATCGTACCGGTAACCGTACCCTCGATCCTGCCTCGTACCAGACCGTCCACCTTCACGAGACCGGAAGCATTCTTCGTACGGATCGGCATGTTCATGACAAACGCCGTCTTCTCTATAATCTTATCGCCCACCAGCAGGATCTGCGGGAGCACAAACATCGTGATGAAAATGGAGATCAGTGTTCCCCGGCCCAGACATTTACCAATACCGAAGATCGCCACATCCGATGTCATCTTGCCGATCAGTATACCTGATATCGCAAGCATTGTACCGGAAGTAACGATCGTCGGGAAGGATTGATTCATCGTATCTATAATGGACTGCTTCCTGCCCATCTCCTTGCGCAGCTCCGTGTAGCGGCTGGCTATGACAATGGCATAGTCGATGTTGGCACCCATCTGTATGGAGCTGACGATCAGATAACCCATGAAGAACAAATTATCGTTCTGCAGCGCAGGCACCGAGAAATTGATCCAGATACTTCCCTGAATAACCGCGATCAGAAGCACCGGCATACCCGCCGACTTAAAGGTAAACAGCAGTACTACCAGCACCACCAGGATAGACACCACATTTACCACGATATTGTCCCGTGAGAAAGTTTTCTGTAAGTCATACTGACTCACCGACTCACCGCAGACAAGCACCTTGCCGCTGTAATATTTTCCGGCAATCTCATGCATCTCATCCAGAAAAGCGAAAGTCTCCTCGCTCTCTTCCGGCAGCGTGAGATATACGAGCATACGACTGTAATTCTCTCCCTGAAGCTGGTTCTTCGCGAAGTTCATCTGCCTGTAAGCGTCATCCAGCGTTTCCTGCAGATCATCCTCCAGCGTCACATAACCTTCTTCCACCTCATCATAGACAAACATAAACATCTCGATCAGAGGCACCTGATAATCAGACAGCCCATTGACTACCTTCGCATAGTCCTCGTCGTTCACCGCATAAGCCGCATAAATCAGCTCAGCCACCTCATAATCCAGATCGATCAATTCCGAAAACTGGCGTGGTGTCAGTTTATCTGTCAAATTGTAACCATCCATCGCCTCAATGTTCGCAAGCCCCATCGTGTAATCCACTTCCGGACATGCATCCAGATCCCGCAGAAGCGCCTTTTCATCCTCATAGCTCCCCGCAGGAACAAGAAGCGCAACCATATTGGATTCGCCAAAATTCTCACCCTGCATCTCTTCCGCCTTCTGCACACTGTTCTGCAGCGGCGGTGTCACCGTACTGTATCCGAACACATAAGGACAGCTGCCTGAAATCTTGTAAGCGACCGCGATCACTACGATAAAAAGCGGCGCTACAATGTACCGCGAGAAGTATGCAAACTTTCCTACAATCGGAATCTCCGGAATGAAGTTCTTGTGCTGCGTCTTTTCCATCAGATTGGAAAACAGCATAATGACGCCGGGCATCAATAAGAATACCGCACATAAACTTAAGAGAATCGCCTTAATCAGTACGACACCCATATCCGGTCCCATCTTGTACTGCATGAAAGTCATGGCGATCAGACCACCGATCGTAGTCAAAGAACTTCCCGCAATCTCCGGAATCGCCTTGCTGAGCGCAATGATGATCGCTTCTCTGGCAGGAAGCGATGCGTGCTCTTCTTTATATCTGTTCAAAAGGATAACCGCATAGTCTACCGACAACGCAAGCTGCAACACGATCGTTACGGAATCGGATACAAAGGAGATCGTCCCTAACAGGAAATTTGTTCCCATATTGAGGATCGCCGCCGACAGAAATGTGATCAACAATACCGGAATCTCCGCATAAGCCTGCGTCGTCAGCAAAAGCACCGACACAACGATGATCGCTACCAGCACGGTAATCGTGTTCATCTCCTGTCCGATCAGCTCCGACTGCGTATCTCCTAGTCCTGTAGTCAGATAATAATCATAACCATCCAGCTTCTCCTTCAACGCATCTAAAGCCTCCAGACATGCATCGTCCTTCTCGTCATAATCGAACGTAACATTATAATAAGCGGAACCATTCGTATAATGCTCTTCCGTATCGTCGAAGTCCACGGAAAAAACACCCGGCGACCGTTCCAAACGCTCACAGATACGCTCCGCCTGTTCATAGGATACATTCGCCATCATCACGTTACAAGTTCCGTATGTAATAAATTCTTCTTCCATAAGATCCAGGCCCTGCTTCGTCTCCGTCGTCCCCGGCAGGTAATGTGCCATGGAATTCTCCACCTCGACCCAGTTCCTCGATATGGCAGAAAAAATAATCAGGAGACCGAAGATCAGGAAAAAGAGATTTCTCTTATCCACAATAAAGCCACATATCTTCACCATCGCCTGATTACTGTTCTTTTTCGTATTTAATTCGTTCTCCATTGTACAAGCGCCTCCCTACACCAGTTGATGGAAATTATAGCATTTTGTCTTATTGTTGACAACGATTTGAAGGAGGATGGAGGAATACAATTTGGGGGATTTGTATATTTATGGAAGTTGACGTAAGCCCTCATTACTTTGCATCTTCTCATAAACTTTGTAAATCCTCCGGAACTGCTCCTGATAATTTTGCATTTCATTCTGCAATATCTGTAATTTTCAAATCTAACCAATTAAAACATTTTTCCCTTCAAACGCAAAGCCATACTTTTTAATCCGCTCTGCCGGAATCCCTTTTTGCCGCAAATGTGTTTCATACTGCTTCTCCTCTATCTGCGCAAGCGCCGCTTCTACAGCATCCTCCAAGTTTTTGTCTCTTCTGGGATTATACACTTTGAATTCTATGATATATGCATCCTGTCCCTCTTTCTTCGGTTCTAACATAATATCATATCGACCAAAACCGCTCTCCCGATTGGATGTAATATGATATCTGCCTTCCAATTCTACGATCAGTCCCAGTACAAATCCATGATAAAACCGTTCCGGCTCCGCTTTACCGGATGCGCGTTTCCCGGTATCAAAGTAACTGAATGTCTCACTGGTAACGCGGTTCATATATTCATTCATAGCGTCCACATCGCCTAACAGCAGAGCCTTCACAAAATCATTATAATCAGAAACATTCACAGAAAACCAGCCACGCACCATATTCCGGAACATGAGACTCACCTCATAATTCGTCAGCGTCAGCTCATATTTGGGCGCGTCTGTTACCCCTTCCGACTCATATTTCTCATAATCCAGCACTTTCAGATAACCGCTTGCCACGAGGAGGCTCCAGATTGCATATTCATTATCATTCAACTGACTATAGACAATCTGTTCATCAATAGGAACAGATAAATGTCCGCCCTGCAATAAATGCTCAAAAGCCTCTTTCACGGTTCTGTTCCCCTCGCGCAACAATTTGCCTACGAGGCCGTTGGAACTGGTGTTGGCCCAGTATGCTGTGAGATTCCTTTTATCAAGATAATTCAAAATAGACCACGGATTATAAATATCTTTCCACTCTCCGAATATAAAACCGTCATACCAGCTCTTTACCTCATTTTTCTCATCAAAACCATATTCGTCCATTGCAGAGAAAACTTCTTTCTCCGTAAAGCCAAAAGTTTTTCCATATTTACTCGAAGTAGTTGTTACTACCTCAAGATTGTTTAGGTCAGAAAAGATTGACTCCTTACTCACTCTTGTTATCCCCGTCATAATTGCCCGCTCAAGCCACGGATTGGTCTTAAAAGCCGAGTTAAAGAGGCTTCTGGTAAACGATACCAGTTCCTCCCAATATCCATGCACATATGCTTCCTGCATGGGTGTATCATATTCATCTAGTAAAATAATGACCCTTTTACCATAATGCCTATAAAGATAATCAGATAATTGATACAACGCAAGCGTCGCATCACAGTCGTCCATATCCACAGACACACGATTAAAAAAATCCCTGTCCTTGTCTGTCATCTTATCCAACTCCAGTAAAAAAGAATGATGGGTATACAAATTAGCAAGAAGCTGGCATATTTTCCGGCGTGTCGTCTCATATGTCTTCTCCTTGATATTTGCAAAAGAAAGGCTGATCACAGGGTATGTCCCCTGCAATGTGCGGAATTCTTCCTCCTGCCAGATAGAAAGGTTTTCAAACAAATCGCTTCTTCCCGCGTATTTTATCGAAAAGAACTGTTCTACCATGCTCATTGTCAGAGTTTTGCCGAACCGACGCGGGCGGGCGATCAGCGTCACCTCATCTCCACTGTTCCACCACTCTTTGATAAAGTCCGTCTTATCTATATAGAAATAGTCATTCTCAATTATTTTCCCGAAATCCTGAATTCCGATTCCTATTGTTCTTGCCATATTATTATACCGCCTTCCGAATTTTTATGAAAACTGCTAACGGTTCTGTTATAAAGATTATTATATATCAATTCTTTTCTTAAACAACAGCCTCAACAATTGTCCTGTATTGACGCAAGACCGACCGCTGATAAATCCGGATTATATGACACTCTTTTCCCCTGAAATAAAACTGCCTTAAGCATCTGCTTCATTTCCGGATATTTCGTCAATCTGTCTTTTGCTACTGTTAGTTATATATTATAGTCGATGAACTGACGATATACAATGTAGACTTTTCCATATTTATCTATTGATGCATATGCCAGCAATTGATGTTTTATCACATCTTCGCTTCAAACTCCGATATACTGGACACTACTGCTGCACATTTAATCCATCTGGACAAAACATTCAAGTCTGTCTCCCGCTTGATGCGCTGTACAATCTTTACCGGAACCTTTCCCAGTTCCTCCAGCAATTCCATGATATCCTCTATCTTTCCTTCTATTTTTCCTTCCTGTCTGATTCTGTCCGCTATTTCACACATAATATCAACCCCTTCTCTTCCTATCTTGAAAAAACAGACTCGCTCCACGATCCGTGGAAAAAGTTCTGTCTGATAATATGGGTCTGAATTCCTCAAATATTCCAGAAGTTTATTGATCTTCTCATCCGTTGTCGGATATTCTAAATTGAAATATTTCTCACACAGCCCGTTATCTACATTCTTCCTGACTATACGGCCATTTCCCTGAACCGTCCTCCTGATCTGGTAATATCCTTTCCCGCTACCAATAAAATCTGTCGCTGTGATATACAGTACTGTCACTGTCGGCAGTTCATCATATTCCTTTCCCTTCTCCAAAATATTCACATCAATGCACGATGTATAGTATCTGGTTCTCTTAAACGGTGCATCTTCCTGGTACATCTGCAGCTCAATATTAATCATGTTTCCACTGATCTCCTCCGCCAGAATATCAAGCTGCACCGAATGGCTTTCCAGATTTCTTATTACATACTGTGTTTTCACATTTCTTAATAATATATCAGGCTTCTGCATTAATATCCGGCATAGTTCCTGACTGGCTAGGATATCCTCAAATACTTTACCAGCGAACAGGTCGCTTGTCAGGTTGAACTCCTGCACTCTCTTCCGCTTCTCTTCATATGTCTCTATTACCGCCTTCTCACCCATTGTGAACCTCCCCTGTAGATTTCATGCAGAGTCTGTCACAATCAAACGGATAATGCGAGAATACACCTTTATTTACCGTTACCTTTTCATTTAGATTCCTATTATGACAGTCCTGCCAAACAAATGTGAATCTCCGGCAGAACTGCCTGACCGCGCAGCACATTGACCTAAAAGCTTCCAAGCCTCAGCATATGTATCATGCGCATTTAAGAATCAAGATTTGTTTTATAAAAGGAGTATAGCACATAGACTGGTTATATGCAATATATTTTTCGATTATTTTGAACGGTTTTTCGTTTTTATGGATTTATGAAAAAATATGTGTCTTAATTAGATTATATATTTTTCCAAATGGTGGCAAGCGGGTTTTTGCTTGCGTTTCCTGCCTTCCCCGCCTTGCATATTCATTGCGCTTAGTTTAGTTTAAATTCTCCATCATCCGCACATTCTCCGGCACCTGCCCTCTGCTGACATGCCTGATCATCCGTTCCACTTCCGAAATCATATTGACAGGACATAATGTGACCTGCGGATGTGCCAATCTTCTTTATGCGTGACGCATATGCCAGCAATCGATGTTCTATCACATCAATATTCTTTCCATATCCACACTTATAAATCTTTGCTCCTGACCAGATTGCAAATTCATCTACCGCTTTTGAAGAAAAGAAAATTCCTTCTCCGGAATGCCTGTTGCATCGCTTGTGAATTTTGCCTTATAAAGTTCGATCAGTGCATCCTCAGTACAGGGATTGCGCTTAAATAAAAATCATTTCTATTTTCTCTAACTTATGTCCAACGTTTTCTCCATCATCACTTTATTTGTAAAGACGCCCCTATCCCGCATAACCGAAAGCCCGTCCGGCAATGCGTCAAAAAAAAATCTATGCGTAATCTGCCTGAATGGCTGTATTTTCCCTGTCTGTATTGCCTGAAGCGCCATGTGCCAATCATCATCCTCCTCCTTCGTGAACGAAGAATTCCATGTGCCATATATGGTAAGCTGCCGCCGTAAAATCTTCCAGTAAATCTGTTTATCTAACTCTATATCCCCCGCCGGATTGCCCACAAACACGATCTGCCCGCCTGCCCGTGCAGAAGCGACCGAGTTGTTTACACTATCCTTTACACCCACACATTCAAAAACAATATCCACACCCGTTCCGTCCGTCTGCTGCCCGACAAAGTCAACCGGATCCTGCTCACGGCAATTGCAGAAAATACAATTTACAACGCCAGACAATAACTCCTGCTGCTCTTTCCTTGTTCCAATCGCATACAGATTTCTGACTCCCATAGCGGCAAGCCATTGAATCACCAACATACCAATCGTTCCGCACCCGTATACCGCCGCGGAAGTAACATTCGTCATATCAGCCTGCCTGATAGCATGCAGGGCGACACATGTCGGTTCCAGCATTGCAGCATCCTCCATGCTTACATCATCCGGAAGTTCGATCAGATTCCATACCGGGGCTACCACATACTCAGCAAATCCGCCGTCTGTTCTGGAACCCAGATAATTATAGGCCTGGCACATTTCATAATCTTTCTTCTGACACTGCTCACACTTCATGCAGGGAATCAGCGGGAATACGCCCACACGCCTGCCCACCAAATGGTTATTCGCCTCTGCACCCGTCTGACGAACAATTCCTGCGAATTCATGTCCGGGAATCGTCGGGAAATGATAGGTGCCCGTATGAAAAATACGCGGGATATCTGAACCACAGATCCCCGCATTCATTACTTCAACCAGTGCTTCATCCTCGCGAAGCTGTGGCGTCGGAACATCCTTATATGCTAATTGATTTATACCTTCTAATACGTATGCTTTCATATTTTAACGCTCCATTCCAACTCAAAGCCCCTATGTATCCAGCAATATCTTAAATCGACTCAAATCCATCTGTGTTGTAATCTTAAAATTCCCCTCGTCCCCCGGAATCATTGCAATATCCAATCCTGCCATGACTGCCGGTTCCGTGGAACCGTTAATCCGGTCTATTCGATCCGGCATAAGGCACCGATTAGCTTCAAAATATTTTCCCAACAAAAACGCTTCCGGCGCCTGTCCCGCATAAACCTGACTGCGATCCAAAAGAGAGGTGATCTTCCCGCCGTCTCCCAAATATACAGTATCCTTCATAGGCAATACCGGAACAACACCGTCATGTTCTTTGCACGCTTCCACACAGGCTGAAAGCATATCTGCAGAAACCAACGGCCTCGCTGCGTCATGCACGATGACAACATCTGACTTCCGCGCATACCGCATAATATCCTGAAGCCCGTGATAAATCGAACGCTGTCGGTTCATTCCCGGTTCAGAGAATCCCCTGAACTTCTTACCGGCTTTTTCCGGTATCTGACGACATATCCCACCATGCCACTGCTCATGCGCGACAATCTGTATCGCATCAATCTGCGAATGAATGCCAAACGCATAAAGGCAATGGGTAATAATCATTTTTCCTTTTACGGACACATACTGCTTCGGGATATCAGAGCCAAGTCTCGTTCCGGTTCCGCCCGCAAGTATTAATGCTATGTTCATGTCTATCCCTTGCCTTTCTCACACTTTGTCAAAACTGCATTCTCCTGATATCTGCTAGCGTTTCTCCATACGGCTTCTCTTTTCCGAACAGAAGTGTCGTCCCCAACACAAATCCGTCGATCCCTTTCGGCGCATATGTCATGATCTTGTCCGCCCCACATGCACCGTCCCAGTAAATCTTAAAATCCATCCGCTCCTTCAATGCCAGAAGCTTATTGATTTTCTCCCCTACATAGGGCATAAACATCTGGCCCGCATTGCCCGGATTAACCGTCATTACTAATACTTTCTTTACGATCCGCAACATTTCCATGACCGTCTCCACGCTGGTGCCCGGATTGATCGCGATCCCTGGGATCATTCCTGCATTGATAATCTTCTGCAGCGTAGTGGACGGATGATATTCCGCTTCCGGATGAATATAGATCGTATCGCCTTTGCGAAGGCGGTTTGTAAATAATTCTACCGTATGGTTGGGATGTTCCACCATTAAATGTACATCCAGCGGTTTCTTCGTCGCCGAGGCAATATATGCCATATCATTTAATGACATAGCAAAGTTTGGCACATATCGTCCGTCCATAATATCAATGTGGAAGGAATCGATTCCGCCTTTCTCCAAGTCTCGTACTTCTTTTTCCAGATTGCCGTAATCGGCACACATCATGGAAGCCATTAGTTCGAAGTTCATTTGCGTCACCTTTGCTTTCGTGATAGCGAAATTTCTCATTATCCTGCTGATTTCATATACTTATACAATGACAAATCATCTTAATATAATCCACTATACTATGATATATCATTATTAGTATAATGGATTCCGGGGCTTTAGACAATGTTTATCTTTGAACCAATAACCTGTGCCATTATTTCAGATTATATCCTACTAACATATATTAAATATTTCTAGTATCCTCTGGCAACTTCGGTCATCGCAATACTTATGCATCCGCTTTCTCAAGCGCCGTCTTTTCTCCGCCGTTATATCACACCGATTCGCAACCTCTTCAACAAAGGTACATACGTCCTCAAATGTAAATATCTCTTTTCCCGGAAGCCACTCCCTGATATTATCAAAAACAAATCCGCGGCTCTGCTCATATTCTTCCACATCTTCCAGCATAAAAGCAATCGGTCTGTCCAATAACATATAGTCCACTGCTACCGAAGAATAATCACTGATCAGAGCGTCCGCCATTCCAAGCAGCCGATTAATCGGTATATCCTGTTCAGCCAGATCAGCATTTTCGAGCAATCGAATATTACTGCACGCTTCACACTTGACCATGTTCCTATTCTGAAAAGGATGTAATTTCACAAGAAGAAGAATATTTTTTCTTCTTAAAATCTCATCCAGCCTCTCCAATTTATCCTGTGTGTTCACGATCGGCAAACCGGTTTCAGACTCCAGTTCATATTCATTTAATTGCGCTAGTTTCTGTTCCGTAGACCGGAAAGTTGGGAGCCAAAAAATATATTGTTTTGCCTGCGGTATACATAGCTTCTGCTTATCCGTTCCGTCCGGATGAAAAAGCCAATCTTCCTTTGCGTATCCTGTCACAAGAACTTGATCTCTTCTGAGCCCATAAATGTCTGCATGAATATCTGCATATAAATCGCTAATAACTGTCGTATATTCATACCGCTTTTCACAACGTACAAAATTCACTCTTGTTTTGAAACCACAACCGTGCCATAACTGCACCCTAATCTGATCTTTCCTGCAGTTTCTGGCAAAACCATAAGCATCTGTAAAAAACAGATATTTAGCAAGACATAAGACACGATAATAAGCATCACGTTCTGCCTGATCTTCTGAAACGGACCAGTCAAATGAGAGAAAACTTACATTCTCCGTTGTTTCATATCTTCTAAATTCATCCGGGTTCTTGACAAGCCAGACTAATTCGTACGTATGATTGATGTCTGCCTTAAGCGCATACTCAAACAAGGCTCTTGCATTGTCTGCAAAGTCCATTCCCTTCACATAAGAGGATGAATGAGGTCCGCTTCGAAAAATAATAATATTCTGTAGCGGTCTATTTTCATAATATTTTCGGTATAATTCTTCATATTCAGTTTCCTGATTAGCAAAGTAGTAAACATCCATATCCGGATGATCCACCTCAAGAACATCTTCAATTTTCTCAAAAGCCTCTCTATAATAATCACTTGTAATTACTATTGCAGTTTGTTCAAGGGAAAGCTGCAATAAATAAGGTAAATCATATACATCCAGCATTCTGTTTTGAAATGCAAATTTCCCCTGATTACGCTTATTTGTGTCTACTATGCAGGATATTGATTCCAGAATATTATATTGATTACATAGTTCTTCAAAATAAGAAATTGTCTTTTCACAAAGACAGATTTGTTTCCCAGACAATTCTCCGATATTTTCCTCTGTGAGTTTCTTTAAAGTCATATCAACAACTCCCGGCCAACTATCCACGAATGTAAATCTTATTTTCAACAGTTACATCCAGAATATTATAACCCCTTTCTTCCAAAAGTCTTCTAATCATACCGTCCGCAGATTTTTCCACACAAATCACTTCAATAGGATATCTACCAAAATCAAGATGTGACAACAATTCATAATCCATCCCCTCTGTATCAAGGTCAAGTACATTTGGGTAGGTTTCAAAGTTCTCCGAAATTATTGTATTAATATCTTTCATCGGAATTTTTTTGAAACTATGTTCCATTCCTCTGCTCACTGCCATATCCTTCAGAAAAGTATTCAATCCCGGATGCATTGGGTCATAATAATAAGTCAGTTCTTTATTCGTAGGAACTGGAGAAGCCCCAAAATTAACAATTTTATTTAACGGGCGATACTCGGCAGCCATGTGGCACATTGCTGCATTTGGCTCAACTAATACACCGTTTGTATATCCCTTTTCATAAAAAAGATATGTATTATTTCTAACAATAGGATGACATACTCCCACATCCATATATGAGAAGTCAGTAAATCGATCCAACATATAATCAAGCATTATGACATCTTCCTGGTTAGATGCATATGTACTTTTTCTGTCTTCTATGTCTAACAAGCGTGCAACAATCGTATCTGCTTTCGGCAGAAGATCCGATATCTGCAGTTGAATCTCATTCTCAATATTCGGAAAAATTACAACAAGAACAGAATCTGCCTCCTTATATTGTGCAATGGCTTCTATTCCCTCAACGGTAATCCCATTTATTTCCTTGCCGATGTTTCTTTCTGCTCCATCTATCATATAATCAAACTTAAGGATATTATGATCATAATATCTTTGAAATTCCACTCCCGCTCCCCAACCAATAATAATAGAGTATTTTTTTCTGAGTTTGGCATACTCTTCTTTTTGCAAATATTTCATAGAAACGCTCCATTCTACAGCTTTTCAATTGGTAGCACCAGATTAGTAAAAGCGCCGTTTTCCTTCATAATCCTGCTTGCTTTTCACAAATAATTTCTATATTTTTATCTAAAATTGCCGTCCAATAGCTTAAATGATCTCGCATCTGACATTTGGGGCAGATATCATCATGTGCTTTCTTCCCCATAATTGCCAACCTATCCCGATGGCATTCCAGTAAAGCTATCCGTTCCGCCATTTTAGAGATATCCTGTATTTCAACAATATAACCGTTTTCTCCGTCCGTTATGTCCTCTCGGACTCCCGATGTAGCTGTGACAACAGGAACCACGCCATTCGCCATTGCTTCCATCATAGAAATACTTCTTCCCTCATAATCAGACAAACTTAAGCATATGTCCTGATTCTTCCAGAAAGCACAGATCGCTTCCCGTTCCAATCTGCCGACAAGCCTGACTCTGTCCTCCAACCCATTACTCTCAATAAATGTCTTAAGTTTTCCGCAATAATCACCTTCACCGGCAATTTCCAGACAGTAGTTTACTTTGCGAGCCTCAAGTTCACCGACAAGCACAGGAAGCAGATCCATCCTCTTTTGTTTTGCATTAACTCTACCGGCAAACCCAAGCCTGATAGGGTGCGCCAGGTCTGTCGCATAATCTCTATCCAAAATTTCCTCACACTTTACAGGACAAGTCATATGATTGATCTTACATTTCTCAACACCATACTTTTCCAGTCCATTTGTAATCTCCCTGCTTACGCCGATAAACAAATCAACAAAAGTATCCACCGAAGCATACTGCCGATATAGTTCCTCCTTTCCGAAGTGAATAGTCGAGACAATCCTGATTTGATCCGGATAATGCTGCTTCACGAGACAGGCAGCTAACAGCGTCACATAGAACTGACCCGTAACGACAACACACGGCAGTTGCTGCAGGAGAAAGCGAATAATCATGGCAATCGTCTCTGAACCAAACATTTCATCGTGGTTAATCGGAAGCATTATAACTTTGTCCTGCAAAATAGCTGGTATGTCATAATTCCCACGATCGGATATAATATGTATATTCTCACGTCCTCCTAAAATCAATTCCTGACATATACTCTTAGTCCAAGCCTCAATTCCCCCCAGCCCCAATCCATAGTCACATTCAAAAAAAATCTTCGGCCATCCTGATGATATCTCTTCTCTCAATGCATTCCGAATGTTTTCGTCTATCTGATACAAACTTTTAAGTAAGTCAAAATATCCTATTTCTCGGTCTTCCCCAACTGCGTATTCCTTATACAACCGCTTCCGCACAGACATTACGTCCTCTTCCTTTGCAATCGCAATGCAAATCGGCGTTTCTCTATCTTGTAACAGCACCGCCGGCTCGGAAATCTTTATTTCATAAAAAGGACTACCCCACTTCTTTTCATTTGTGTCAATAACATATTTAACGTTAATATCACAATTTCTAAGTAATGTATATAGCCCTCTTCCTCTCTGACCGGAACCATATATAATTATTTCATTAACTTTATTCATTCAATGCCTCATCCAATTCTGGTTATTTGATTGTTTTCTCCAAAGTATCCGCCGTATTTAATGCATCTCCTATTGTCTGCTCCTCCTCCATTAAAGCGAACATACACAAAATTCTTTATAGCTTCTATCAATTAAATTTTTCATTAATTCCGCCTGATGTTCTTTTGAAATTCCAATAAGAACCATATTCTCTTTATCATTATATTCATCAATAGAAAGAATCGGTATACCATCTATATGTTCTCTTTTCTCACACGCTGTAACAAGAAAACACTTTGGACGCAGACCTCTCACTTTAAGTTTATAATATAATACTTGTCCCACTTTTCCTGCTCCATATATTGCAAAGCATCTATCACTCAATTTTCCAAAATAGTAATCATTTTGTATCTGTTCTATATTTCTCTGACTTTTTGTCTGTTTCACAGCATATTCAATTACCAGGTCCTTAACGTTAAACTCCTTATAGCCGACATAGTCAAGGGCTTTCTGAATTATATTCAACCCCTCTGTAAGTACGCTGTCTGTGTCAAGCATAATTTCATTTGAAGCGATAAAAATTTCTACAAATTGTCTGATGTCCAAAAAATCCCAATGCTTTTTTATTAATCGAGCTATCGCTTTATATAGCGCTTTTTGATCAGTCGATATACTATTTGGAGTTCTATAGGCATTCATTAACGGTCTATTTACATATCCTATTTCTATATATTTTGCTAATCTTATCACAAAATCATAATCTTGTAATCTTTGCATATATTCATCAAAATACTGATTTTGCAATAATTCAAGTGCTCTTTGTCTCATAATTAAGGTAGGTGTTCCCACAGTATTTTGTTTCATGAGAGTCTTCCGCAAATTTATCTGATATTTATCAATATCATTATAATAAAATGGTACCGTACGTACTATTCCATTTTCATAAAGATTATAGGCACTATAACAAGCCATATAACCCTTTGTTTCCATTAAATCTATCTGAATGCGAAGTTTATCCGGAAACCATTCATCATCGCTATCATGAAAGGCGATATACTCTCCTTTGGTATTCATAATTCCTATATTTCTTGCCTTATTAGCACCTCTATTTTCCTTTTCGCAAATAAGCCTTATTCTTCTGTCCGCATATTCATTCACAATGTTCACGGTATTATCTGTAGAGCCATCATCAACAATAATTACTTCTAAATTTGTGTATGTCTGGCATAATACGCTGTCAACCGCTCTCCTTATTGTATTCTCACGGTTATATACAGGTATTACAACCGAAACTAAACCTTCTATCATTTTATTTCCCCACATTATTCATCTAACCACATGACATTCTAAAAATCTTATTTTATCCTTGTGACAACCGCAAAAATAACTACTTGAAAATCCTCATCTGTCTCTTCCAGCTCCTGCGCTGTCAGTTCAGTATAACCCATCCCCTGCAAAAAAGCACATGCCACTTTACAGTTTCCTTTTGTCCATACTTCACATTCCGTACTGTTGCTTGTAAACATATTTTTCAATGATTTATCTGTAAAATTCCAGTACTGACCATATTTCTCCATATCATATCTGCATATCGTACTTATTCCCGAAACACTAACTAATAATTTCCCTCCTATCTTCAACGAATTAATCAGTACATCCGGTGTTTTTGTTAGATCCTGAACAAAATCCAGAACCTGTGTACATATAATACAATCATAAAAATTTTCTTCTATACCTTCCCCCGTCCTTAAATCACCTTTAAAATCAAATTCCGTTTCTTCATGAGTATCATCAAAGTGCAATACATAAGATGTAACAGCATTCCCAAACTTCTCGGTATAATTTCTATCTCCAATCTCCAATACCTTTCCGCTGATTACTTTTTTTTGTTCCCGCAAAAATTGATCCAAATAGTAGCGGCAAATTGATCCCCCTCTATCCGAGCCATATTTCTTTCCCACTGGTCTTATATCCATATTTTTAATGAGAGCGGCATTTTCTTCACTGCATATATATTTTCTAATCTGCTCCCAGCTTTTTTTACCGTTTATTTTTATAATTGAATCTTCTTTATAAATATATTCAAGTTCCCCATTCGGAGTAACCGCAACTCTGCCTCTTTCGGATATATATTCAAGTTCACTAAATAAATACGGTTTACAATTAATACCAGGAATAATTTTTTTATATTCTATTCCCATTTGCACCATCTCAAAAATTATGTCTTGATAATGACTGGAAAGAACAACAATATAGTCATAATTGAAATCTGCTATTTCGGAAGGCAGTATCGTTTCTCTTCCTCTATAATTCATTTTTTCCCGCTCGACAAACCCGACAATTTCATCCTCTTTAAACCTATCTATCTTTTCACGACAATATGGTCCTGTCCCCCATATGAGATATTTCATAATTCTCTCCTTACATTTGAATTATATGGATGTATTTCAACCCATTCTCGATTAATTTCCTGCAAATTTCAAAATCATATTTCCCTCTAATCAAAATACGACATTGTTCTCTCTCCTGTATTCTTTTGATTTCTTTCAATGATTTAATCGAAATGTTTCCAATTTTATCACCGCATTTATCTGGATTGTTATCTCCAAATGCTACAATTCGATATCCTATTTTCAACATTGCCAATTCCGAGAATAACCTTTTTCCCCAATAGCCGGTTCCCCATACAACCAAAGGCACATCGGAATTTAATATCCTATAATCTTCCTCTAATTTGCCGATATAATTTATTGGAGTACACGAATCACTATCTTCTTCAATTCCCGTTCCTTTTTCATTCCCAAACACAACATTTTCAACATATTCAACAAAATCTTTCTCATCATAATTTCTTACTACAAACCGGTTCAACTCATAAAAATTTATCTCTTCATTCAAACCTGCCGGATATGCAACCACTGCTTTTTCAAATCCCACTTCTTTCACTAATTGCACCGTAACATCCGAATATTCATCTCTCGTTCCAAACGGATATGAAAACAAAGTCACTTCTTTTCCAATAATTTTTTCCAAATTTCTTTTTGATTCTAATATTTCGCTCCGCTGCTCAGATGCACTTAACGTCTTTAAAGCAGCATGAGTAACGGTATGTGCTCCTATGGAAATCCCTTCTGTCACCGCAGCTTTTCGTATTTCCTCTGAGTTCATGATCCTTCTGTCTTTTCGTCCCTCTCTTTCTAATCCCGCCCAGTCTAACAATTCACCTTCATACCTTCTTTTCTCCTCCGCAGTGGATACAAGAAAAATCCTTCTAATCATTTGATAAAAATCATATTTTTCTTTATAATTCCTCGTTGGGTACTTTCCCTGATAAAATTGATTGTCAAAAGTAAAAAAATCTTTTTGTTTGTTGTTTGAGAAGATGATTCTCAAAATACTATCCGTCCAATTCTCATACTCGGAATCGATATTGCCGGTTGTTACAAATACAGTTGCCGGCACATGATATTTTTCCAACACAGGTATTGCATTATACAAAAAATCATAGTAACCATCATCAAAAGTAATTATCACAGCATCCTTATTCCCACCATCAAACCACTCTCCTATAGGAGTATTTAAACTGATCACATCATAATGATCATGTAAAAATTTCATATGCCTCTCAAAATTATCCGGAGTAACAGCCTGCATATTAAAATCATCATTCAAATATTCTACACGATGATACAATAAAATTCGTACTTTTCTCATTCTTATCTCCCGACCGATTTATAAAAGCAAGATTACTCTCTTTTTATCCCTTAGCGTTCCAGTATCGAATACAATTTAGCGCTTACAACCTCTTCATTGTTATGTTTGCTAACATATTCATACGCTCTATTTCCCATTTCT
The DNA here is from genome assembly GCA_014804355.1 of Lachnospiraceae bacterium. Lineage (GTDB taxonomy): Bacteria > Bacillota > Clostridia > Lachnospirales > Lachnospiraceae > UBA3282. The sequence goes on along the minus strand of JAAUZY010000107.1, from coordinate 1,076 downwards.
CTATTTGCTTCTTTCCCATTTTTGTATGCTTTTAACATCGCCTTTTCCAAGTTCATCTTATATCCATAAAAAAATCGCTGTGATGCCAAGTCTCTTGCCATACAGATATCAGGTATAATAACTGTCCGCGCATTTGAAAATGCCTGTATCATCACGCCTGAATTCATACTGCTACTATTAACATATGGAACCACAATTACATCAGAAATCTCAATTATAGCATTTAGCGTTACATTGGGTATATATCTGATATCCAGAATAATATCTTCGCAATCACAACATAAGTTCTTTAAACATTTGATATATTCAACCTCATCACTATTACCCGCCAAAATCAGCTTCGTACCAGGAATTCCCAGCTTTTTAAATGCTTTTATCGTGTCCTCATATCTCTTATATTGTTTAATCATTCCGAACATAGTAAATACAAAGTCTGTCTCACTGATATTGTACTTATTACGTAATTCAGATATATGCTGCAAAGACAATCTTTTCTCAAACATGATATGTGGAACATATACCGCCTTACTTTTATTAATACTATAATTAGGCACATATTTTCGACTGCTTCTGGAATGCAGAATAATATAACTCGCATGATTCGCAAGCCATCTCATATTTCCCATTATTTTCCTATCTTTTTCTGTAAATTTATGAGGGAATTTATTATGAAAAATCCATATGACCTTTGCTCCAAACAGCCTATACATACATAACTGAATTTTCATCTTTGTATCTAATTTGTCTTCTATCCAATTTAAAAAAACAGCCTTGGTTTTCATAATATCAACGACATTGTTCAGTTCCGCTAATTGACCGTTGACAGCATATTTCTTTTCAAGAATTTTAATCATATTGACGGGATATTCATAGACATCACCACTTTTATTACTGTATGGAATATAGATTACCCTGTTTCTTTTTTGTGTCAAACATATACCTCCATTTTGTCACCACAAAAGAGATTGTATTCGTCGGTTTACTACACTCTATAACCCCCAGCATAGCTGGGGATTATAGTTATCACTAATTTAAACCTCGTATAAAATATCCTCTAATGAGATAATCGGGCAACT
>JAAUZY010000106.1 GCA_014804355.1 Lachnospiraceae bacterium | reverse complement strand
ATCTGATTAAACGGTATAAAGAAAGAGCAGGGTCAAAGCGCGCTATGTCTAAAATTATGTTTGACTGTCTGCTCAATCCTTATTTTATTTCGGATATTCTTGAAAATTGATTTCCGTGTGGAGTCAGTAGGGCATCTGTACAGCCACGAGACGCAGATTGCGCTGAGTGAACAGACAATAGCGAACATACAGGGATTTTATACCGAAGATATATTGGATTCCTGGGCGTCCTATGATCCGTCAGGTGTGGAGACGATGCAAAGAGCCGTAGAAGAGCGGAAAGCTTACAGTGTCATTTACGGTATAGACGGCATACCGTTAGATGTGTACGGCAGAGAAGAATATTGGGAGAACGGCAGCTTTGACGGGGAACTTTTTGCAACAGGCAAATATGTGCTGGCATTGGGGCCGGGCATGGAACCGGGTATAAAGGAGCAGGCTATGCCTACGGTATCCGTGGGGGATTCGGTGAACATAGAGGGCAGGGAGTACACAGTCATGGCAGTACTCAATAGCCTGCAGCCGGTAACGGAGGGTGCCTATGAAGGCGGACCACGGGATAGCTTCTATCTGGATTATATCATGCCCGCAGAGACATTCCGGGAGTGTTGGCCTCAAAATACTTTGCGAAAGCTGTATTTTAACGTAGCTGATGAGAAAATTGAGGAGGCACAGGAAAAGATAGATGCGTACTTTGCCCGAACGGGATTGACCTTATCAGTCACTTCCAGACAGTCCATGACGAGGCAGTATGAGCGCGAGACCAGATCAAGCGCCGTGATGGGAAATGCGGTCAGCATCGTGATTGCGCTGGTAGGAGTACTGAACTTTATCAACTCCATGATTACATCCATTGTCTCCAGAAAGAAGGAATTTGCCATGATTCAGAGTGTGGGTATGACAAAACCACAGTTATGTAAACTGCTTGTCTTTGAAGGACTGGATTATGTGGGATTGACTCTTTTAGTCACTTATGCTCTTAGTGTATTTGCCGTAGGGATTGGTGTGAGGGCTATGGTGGAAGGAGGGTATACTACGTTTCGGTTTACGTTATTGCCGCTTGTGGTGTGCACGCCGATTCTGGTGGTGTTTGCGGTGGGGATACCTTATCTGTGTTTTAGGAATTTGGAGAAGGATAGTTTGGTGGTACGGCTTAGGGCGGAGGAGTGAGAAATTCTTGAATATGATTTGGGGGTATAAGGTAGGGCATAAGGTGGGGCATATCGCATAAATGGGCCGATTGTGTCGGGCTGCGGTACATGGATTTTCTAAATATTCCGGGAAGGTTGTGGAAACGGACGCGACCGCCCTCTACAAGCCATCCGGGCTTGTTTCGGGCTTTGCGGGACATCCGTGTCCCGCAATCGCTGGTTGGTGGGCGGAATATTAAGAAAATCTCATGTGCCTTCGCAAGACACAATCGGCCCATTTATGCGATATGCCGGGCGCAACTTATGAGGGGAGGTAGAGGGATGTTTTGACGTAAATGAGGGGCGTTGAAATATTTTTCTGGTTCTACTATAATGAAGTTAGCGTAGATGGTGTATGGTCTGAATGGGAAGAAAAGGATGTTAAGCTGTCGGATGGCGCGAGGGGGTTGTATGGATAAATTATTGGGGCGGTTCAAGAAAAACGTACAGAGAGTGGGAGAAGGGCTGGAGCTTATCATGGCGGTTATTGTGCTGGTGGGGATCTTGCTGACGATCTGCAGCCTGCTGAGCGATTTCGAGGTTTTCCGTGCTATGCTGGATGATACCGCCGAGTTCAAGCCTTTTCTGGAAGATGTATTTGTGATCGTGATCGGGATTGAGTTCTTACAGATGTTGTGCAGACCTAACTCGGATAATGTTATGGAAGTGCTGATCTTCTTAGTGGCACGGCATATGATTGTGGGTGACACGACTCCTTTTGAAGACTTCATATCGGTGATCAGCGTAGGACTGCTGTGTCTGGGGCGCAGATACCTGCATGTGATGAAGGAGAAAGAGAAGGAGCAGGAGCGTCAGCGGGCAAGAGAGTCAGAGCAGAGAAAGGAACAAGAGGCGGAGAAACTGCCCTGACTGTCAGAAGGATATTAATAATCGTTATTGATATGTGCATCCGTTTAGGAATGTAGTCAGCATCTCCCGCAAATCTTCGTCGTATTCTTCTGTACAGGTCAATTCGATACATACAGCACAGTTTTCATAAACCCCGAATGCCGATATACCTCGTGCATAGGGGTTTTCTTCGTTTATAAAATTGTATGTGATCATGGTATAGGACTGTTCGCCGTAAGTGACGGTTTCTTCATTGGTCACGTCATAATTATTCTGTCCGGCCGCCAGCCACGAATCCATGTTCTCCTGAGCGGATTCGGTGTTATTGTATTCTCCGGCCAGCAGGTAAAGCTGTGCGTCGTACAGATCGACAGTATCGCCGTCCGCGTTTTCGTAAGACTGCGCGTTTCCGGCAGTCCATGAAGCATAGTAGAGTCCGTCCGAAGATAAAGTATCCATGATGTTTAACAGAGTCAGACGTTCATCCGTGTTAGGTGCGGTCAGATGGCTGCCCACCGTTATATATTCTGCATTGACATCGACAGTAGTGTCCTCGTCAAAGATGGAAGGGAGAACGGAACAGCCGGTCAGCGTTAGTGTGAGACATAAGATACAGGCACAGATTCTTCTTTTCATGAAAAACTCCTTTCGGTGGAAAATGTTATTGGTGCAGGCATTCGCCCCTGGGGATCAATTTGTACAACTGTTAGACAATAAATTCCACAACACGCTGCATTCTTCCGTATTCGAGGACACTTTATCGGTATAGAAACAGCGTCTTCCCAGATAAAGACCGGCGAGTACTTCCTGATTGCTTCCGGTAACAGTTTGTCCTGCTATGGTTTCGGTATATACACCGGTTTCGGCTTCGGACAGTAAAGGGCAGTCCGCCCACAGAATAGTTTTATCCGCAACAGAATAGTCCGCCTGAGAGGGGCAGCTTCCGTCGGGAGCGGCTAGAACCTGATATTCCTGTTGGAAAGCCTGCGGTTCGTCCATTAGGAAAAAGTAACTCTCACCCTCGGAAATATCAGCCATCAGAGTAATCTCAGAGGCGTATTGATAGTAAGCGGTCTCCGCATCGGCAGTCTGGCTGTCACTGGTATATTGGTTGATCTGTACGATGACCTCCCCGTCCCCATTATAATCTCCGGCCAGTGAGATAAAGATTTGCTCCAGGGCAGATACCGTATCCTGCGGAAGCGCCGCTTTGCCTACATAAGCAATCTGCAGGTCAGGAGATTTAGTAAAAAGCCCCAGCGCATTCCCAATCAGACTGCAGGCACACCCAAACAGGATCACCCCGATGATCACATACCATTTACGATAATGCCACCAGTTTTTAAACTTCTCCGCTCCGGTCAGAGCCTTTTGATTTTCCGGCTGCAGTAAACTGATCAGACTGTCGGATTTCCCCTCTTTATCCAATTCATCAATATCCCCGATACGCATCGCATTTCCTCCTATTTCTCACCTTTGGTTCCGTCACCCCTCCAAAGTAGTCCCCCCATAAGCATAAGCAACCGGCAGACAGACAAGCGGCGGCTTCATCATCATATTTTCTCTTAGAAGAAGATCGACACACATTTCCGCTATCTCCGGAACCGGCTGTACGATAGTCGAACAGTGATAATCCATGTTGCCGAAGGACCGTATCCCGTCAAACCCTATGAGCTGTACATCCTCCGGAACTCGCTGCTGCAGCTTACGCAGTGTATTTGATATCTGATACGCAAGCCGGTCTGTCACGCAGAAGATACCGTCAAAAGTCAGCTTGCCGCCGGACATATGCTCTGACAGAAATTGCTCAAATTCTTCATAAGAATCGCCGTCATTCAATATTTTCATCTCATAAGACAGACCGCGGGAGAGACATCCGTTCTCAAACCCGGCTTTTCGTTTATTGGGTTCGTTGACAAGGGAAGAGCCGATGCGCAGAAACGCCACATTCTTGCAGCCCAGATCGGCAAGCTTCTCTGCGGCGAGCTGTCCGCCCGCGAAATTATCACAGGCAACACATGGAATCTTCGGTCCCATAGAGCGGTCAATGGCGACGAAGGGAGTGGTTTCTTCTACGACAAGATCGGGATTGTAGGTCAAACCGATGATGCCGTCTACTTTATTATGCTGTGCCATCGTGACATATTCTTGTTCCTGCTGATGGTCGAAGTCGGTGGTACACAGCAGCATCCTGTACTTTCTCTTCATAAGCGCAATGTTTATATGATAAGTCAACGACGCATAGAACGGGTCGAAGGTGTTCGGGATCAGAAGGGCGATCGTGTAGGTCTTACTTGCCTTAAGGCCCTGTGCGTAGCTGTTGACTTGATAATTTAACTTCCGGATGGCATCCTCGACGCGGATTCTGTAGGAATCGCCTACGGGCAGACCGTTTACCACTTTGGATACCGTACCGAGAGCAACGCCGGCTTCCCTTGCCACATCTTTCATTGTGGGGGCGGAATTTTCTCTTTTCATATGGAATCTCCTCGCTGGTCTTTGTGTATGTTTTCCGGTGTTTATTCCTTATGACAATGAGCTAAGTGGCTGCTTGCGGCAGGAATTTGACTATATGAAATCACTTATGAAACACCGTGAAATTTTATGAAATAATAATGAAAAAAGTTATGTTACAGCACTTTTAAAAATATAATGTAAATAGCTTAAACAGTATATTTCCTTTATATAGTGTTATTATAAAATGGAAAAAACTATTTGTAAAGACTTAAAATGAATCAAAGAATGAAACGTTACATGAAATTTATATGTGAATAAATAACAAAAGTGCATAATTAAATTTGTAAAAAATAACAGAAAATATAAATTATAACAATAAAATCCACCAAAAACATTGACCATCAGCAGTGCAAAGTGATAATATGAATATAATATAAAATAACGTTTCACGAAAGAATGCGTTCGGAAGCGTATAAAATTATGATAAGGTGAAAGGAGATAGGATATGAGTAGAAGTAAGGCAGCAGTTGCACGCCCGGCGTCACAGTCGGGAGGCGGATCGTTAAAGAAACGATTACTGGATAACTGGCAATTATATGCGATGCTTCTGGTTCCCGTGGTATTGACTATTATATATAAGTACATACCCATGTATGGTATCCAGATTGCATTCAGGGATTATAAAGCCAGCCGCGGATTTATGGGGAGTGAATGGGTAGGACTTGAATGGTTCAGCCGATTCTTCAGCGCACCGACCTTCGGGCGTATGATCAAGAACACGGTGGTGCTTAGTTTTTACAGTTTGTTGTGGGGATTCCCGATTCCGATCATTCTGGCTTTGATGATGAATCAGATGAGGTTTCAGAAGTTTAAGCGAGTGACCCAGACAGTGCTTTACGCACCGCATTTCATCTCCACAATGGTCATCTGCGGTATGATCCGTATTTTCCTCAGTCCTTCGGGTGGTCTGATCAACCTGATCGCGGGAACTTCCATAGATTTCCTGACAGAGTCAGGTGCATTCCGTACGATCTACATCGCTTCGGGAATCTGGCAGGATGCAGGATGGGGCATTATCGTTTATATGGCTACATTATCCAATATAGATACGTCTCTCTATGAGGCAGCGAAAGTAGACGGCGCGTCTTTGTTCCAGAGAATCATACATATCGATATACCGGAGTTAACTTCGATTATGGTCTTAAATCTGATCATGAGCGCGGGCGGTCTTATGAATGTCGGATTTGAGAAAGTATGGCTTTTGCAGACAGATTTGAACAAGGCGACGAGCGATGTCATTGCGGTATATGTTTACCAACAAGGTATCGAAAACGCAAAGTACAGTTATTCCACTGCGGTGGGGTTGTTTAATACGGTGATCAATATTATCCTGCTGATTGTGGTGAATAAGATAGCCGGTAAGATATCAGAAGACACGAGTTTCATATAGGAGGTGTGGCATGAAAGAGAATACAAAATCCGGAAAGCTGACAGGACTTTCAGAAAAAAGCAGTGACATCGTTCTTGTTGTGATCTGCGCGATCATCCTGTTCATTGTTGCATATCCGTTATACTATGTGTTGATCGCTTCCGTATCAAACCCATATGATGTATATGCAGGTAAGACATTCCTCTTACCGAGCCAGTTTACGCTGGATGGCTATAAATCGGTATTTGCAGATCCGAGTATTCTGACCGGACTTTTCAATAGTTTTAAGTATACGATCGTCGGTACGATATTTTCCGTCGTTGTGCTTTATCTGGCGGCCTATCCTTTGAGTGTGAAGGATCTGCCGGGCAGAAAGCTCATTAGTATCTTTTTCATTATAACAATGTATTTCGGCGGTGGTATGGTTCCTACCTACTTAGTTGTAAAGCAGACAGGATTGATCAACAATATGTGGGCGTTGTTCCTTCCGGGCGGCGTTGCGGTCGGCAATATGATCATCGTGAGGAATTTCTTCGAGAACAGTATTCCAGCGGCAATGATCGAGGCAGCGAACATAGACGGCGCTTCCAAGTGGACCACATTTATCAAGATCGTTGTACCGTTAAGCCGTTCCATTATGGCGGTTATGGTAGTATTCAGTATGGTGGCTTACTGGAACGACTGGTTTACATCAATGATCTATCTGCCTTCACCGAATAAAGCGCCTCTGCCGCTTGTACTGAGGAATATCCTGATTAAGAGTTCCGCCAGCGCGAGTCAGGCGAGCACCATATCCGGCGGCTTTGCCGAGTTGAATAAGATGACAGAGATGATTAAGTTCTCATCCATTATTATAGCGGCTCTGCCGATGTTGATTATTTACCCGTTCGTACAGAAGTATTTTGAAAAAGGCTTTATGGCCGGTGCGGTAAAAGGCTAATCGCAGAAAGGAAAATCAGATTATGAGAAAGCAGAAAGAATGCAATTATGGAAAAAAGATTATATCCTGTGCGCTTGTAGCAACCCTTGCATTGTCCGTGACGGCATGTGGAAATAAAGACTATGGACATCATGAGAAAGGTGTTGCGAACACGGATACTTCCCAGACAGAGTTTGCTATTATGGGTGCCCAGAGCGCGCTCAGTCCGGGATACGATGATAATACAGTTTTGAATCAGCTTCAGAGTGATGCGGGAATCAGTATTGAGTGGACGACCATGAGTGAGTCCTTGGCAGAGCAGGTCAATATCCGTATCGCGGGCGATGAACTTCCTGACGCTTTTATGGGTGTCGGATTCAGCAACTATGATATCTCCCGTTACGGGGATGACGGAACATTTATTGACCTGACTCCTTATCTGACGGAAGAATATATGCCAAACTTAAGTAAGATTCTGGATGAGAATCCGGATATCCGAAGCGCGATCACCATGGACGACGGATATATCTACGGACTTCCGGCCGGAGAGCGTATGGGAACGGCAGGTATCGGCGCCGCAGAAGATTACAGTATCTACTCTATTCCGCAGTTTGCTATGATCAACAAGGCATGGCTGGATGATCTGGGGCTGGAAGTGCCTACAACGCTGGATGAACTTCATACTGCGCTTAAGGCTTTTAAAGATAATGATATGAGTGCAAAATATTACGGAAATGATCCGGGAAGCACGATCCCTATGAGTACGGGATTTGACCAGTGGTGCTGGGGACAGAATATTTTCTATGCAGGTTTCGGTTTCACGAACTGGCCCAACGATGTCTGCAATGATCTTGTTCTGACCAGTGATGGCAAAGTAAAATTCATGTGTGTGACAGATCAGTACCGGGATGCGCTCACTTACTTCCATGACTGGTATGCGGAAGGACTGATGGATCTAGAGATGTTCAGCCAGTCAGACACACAGCTGATCTCCAAATGTTCTCAAGGCTATGTGGGCGTTTCTACATGGTGGTACATAGAGGAACTGATGGGTGATTACGCTGCGGATTATGTATTCCTGCCGGTTCTCGACGGACCGGACGGCACACATAATGTGACGATCCGTACCGGTGGCGGTACAAACAGCGGTCAGCTTAATATCACTAAAGCATGTAAGAGTCCGGCTAATCTGTTGAAATTCTTCGATATGTGGTATGCGCCGGAGAATGTTATGCAGCTCCAGTATGGACCTATCGGCACTTATTTTACGGAACAGGACGAAGAGGGTGTATGGCTGAGTATTTCCGATGATGAGAGCCGTGAGAAGTACGGCAAAGGTTCAGGCGAGTTAAAGGGTGAATGTGAAGTGGCAGGACCGAAGCTGATCCTCAGCGACTACTATCTGACTACTTTCAAAATGGAGGATCGTGCCATCGAGCGTCTGACCGATTTGTACGATTTCTGGATGCCTTATGTTGATGATACCTCTGTTTATCCGGTAGACTGTGTGTTTACGGGAAGAGAATTGGATGATATCGACTGGTACAAAGCGAATTTCGAGAGTGCCGTAGCCGAGCAGGAAGGCTTATGGCTGAAAAACGGCGGTCCTACAGATGAAGAGTGGAATGCATACATCGAGCACTTGAGAAATAAGTGTGGTATGGATAAACTTTTGGACGTATATCAGAATGCGTATGACCGGTATGCGGAGGCAGAAAGCGCTGAGTGATATCATGCGTGATCGATCTAAAGCGCGGCCGCTCAGATGACAGTTAATATCTTCGTCGCCGCGCTCTCGCTCCGTAAAAAGCGTAGCAGGTGCTAAACTCGTGGAAAACCTCGTTAAGCACTGACGCTTTTTAAGGGGCTCCTTAAGATATTAACTGCCATCTGAGCTAGTGAATCTTTAGTATCGGGGTAGAGAATATGGTATCTACCCCGGTATTGTGTTATTATGGAAGAAAAAGACAGGCTGATATATAGTAATTTTATATGGAGGTATAACAATGATAAGCCAGGCTTTGCGTGATGCAAGAAGATACGAAGAGACGATGGAGAGAAAGATTGACAGAGAAGCCAAACCGGACTTCCATTTGGCGACGCGCGTAGGATGGATGAATGATCCTAACGGTTTCTCCTACTACAAAGGGGAATATCATATGTTCTATCAGTATCATCCCTATGATTCTCACTGGGGACCGATGCACTGGGGACATGCGGTCAGTACGGATCTGCTGCATTGGAGATATCTTCCGGCGGCGCTGGCACCTGATGTGGAATGTGACAGGGACGGCTGCTTTTCCGGCAGTGCGGTGGTAATGCCGGACGGAAGACATTTGCTGATGTATACGGGGGTTGCTAAAGAGATGCAGCCTGACGGAAGTACGCGGGATATCCAGACGCAGTGTGTCGCGATAGGTGATGGCGTAGATTATGATAAATATACGGGCAATCCGGTGCTTACGGAGAAAGATTTACCGGAAGGCGGGAGCAGGTTTGACTTCCGTGACCCGAAGATGTGGCAGAAGTCTGACGGATCCTACCGATGTGTGGTAGGGAACTGTACGGAGGAAGGGGACGGAAGAATCCTTCTGTACAGCAGTAACGATTGTATTCATTGGAACTATGAGAAAATACTGGCTGCTAACAACAAACGCTTCGGTAAGATGTGGGAGTGTCCGGATTTCTTTATGCTGGATGGCAGGGCTGTTCTGATCACGAGTCCGCAGGATATGTTTCCGCAGGGATTTGAATATCATAACGGTAACGGTACGCTCTGCCTCATCGGTTCCTATGATGATCAGACCGATACTTTTACGGAAGAGCACGATCAGGCGATCGATTACGGAATCGATTTCTATGCGCCCCAGACGATTCTTACACCGGATGGGAGAAGGATCATGATCGGATGGATGCAGAACTGGGATACCTGTAATCTTCATACGCCGGATCAGCCGTGGCTTGGACAGATGAGCCTGCCAAGAGAACTTTTCATACAAAACGACCGCCTGTATCAAAGACCGATACGGGAATTGGAAGCGATGCGCGGAGAGGAAGTGCGGCACGAGAATGTAACTTTTACGGATGTAATCAAACTTGCAGGAGTAGAAGGGCGCAAAGTCGATATGGAAGTGACGGTTCGTCCGGCAGATGCAGCGAAGGTCTATCAGAGATTTGCAGTCAGGTTTGCGCAGGATGATACATATCGGACTTCAATTAGTTTTCGACCACATGAGTCAATTGTCAAAGTGGACAGGAAGTTTTCCGGTTCCAGAAGGGCGATCATTCATCAGCGTCGGTGTCTTGTGAAGAACAAGGATGGTAATATTAAGTTGAGGCTCATTCTGGATAAGTTCAGTGTGGAAGTCTTCGTAAACGATGGCGAGTATGTGCTCACTGCGACTATGTATACCGATCTTGCGGCGAACGGAATATCTTTCTTCGCCGATGGGGAAGTGAACATGGATGTGGTAAAATATGAGTTGAAGTAGAGAAAGGTATGGGTATTAATATGAAGAAGTATGACGTGGTTGCGTTAGGCGAGCTGTTGATTGATTTTACGGAGAACGGAACGAGCGGGCAGGGAAATCCGATCTATGAGGCGAATCCCGGCGGGGCACCCTGTAACGTATTGTCCATGCTGACGAAATTGGGGCATAAAACCGCTTTTATCGGTAAAGTGGGACAGGATATTTTCGGGAACCGCCTTAAGAAGACACTGGATGAAGTGGGAATAGACACATCGAATCTGGTGATGGATGAGGAAGTGCGCACTACGCTGGCGTTTGTAGAAACTTTTCCGGACGGGGACAGAGATTTCTCGTTCTACAGAAATCCCGGTGCGGATATGATGTTACAAGAGGATGAAGTACAGATGGAGCTGGTGAAAGATACCAACATCTTTCATTTCGGTACGCTGTCCATGACTCATGAGGAAGTGAGAAATGCCACGAAGAAGGCGATTGCGGCTGCCAAGGAGGCGGGTGCGGTGATCTCCTTTGACCCGAATTTGAGAGAGCCTTTATGGAAATCTCTGGATGACGCGAAGGAGCAGGTAGCTTACGGGCTTTCCCAGTGTGATGTGCTGAAAATTTCCGACAATGAGATACAGTGGTTTACGGGAGAAGAGGATTATGACGCCGGGATTGCGAAACTGCGGCAGCAGTATGATATTCCGCTGATCATGCTGTCCATGGGTAAAGACGGAAGCCGCGCCTATTACAAAGACCTGCGCGTGGAAGTAAAACCGTTTATACAGGAGAATACGATTGAGACTACGGGAGCCGGAGATACTTTCGGCGGATGCTGTCTGCATTATGTGTTGAAAAATGGTTTACATAATTTGAATGAAGAAAATCTGACAGAAATGATTACGTTCGCCAATGCGGCGGCTTCCATCATCACGACCCGTAAGGGGGCGTTGCGTGTGATGCCGGAGGAGGCGGAAGTGCGGGAGCTGGTTGAGAAGTTTGGTAAAAAGCAGTAGACTATTAGAGACGGTGTGTGTCAGGCAGTGCTATTACGCGGTGAATGACTTGAATCACTTTTATGAGCAGATTGTTTTCTCCTGCCGAATGATACTTTGGCAGGAGAACTTTTCTATCTATTCTTCATAAAGACAATTGACAGCAAATCTTATATTATATACAATAAATTCATCAGAAAAATTCTAAATAATGTGCGTTTCGCACATCCGGACAGTTTCTGTCAGATTTTTCAAACATTAATAAAATAGGGCAGGAACGAGAGAGTACGGGCATAATAGCGGACTGATGGAGCAGTGCTCCGTTTTGAAAGAGTATGCTCAGTTTGTGGCTGTTTCCAGGCAGTATATGGCAGAAGGTTTGAATGCGCAGGAGGCATTTGCTGAGGCGATTGATTATTGTGTGGATCATGGCATTTTACACGAGGTATTAAAAAATTATCGGGCGGAGGTGTTAGGGATGTTATTAGAAGAGTTTGATGTGGATAAGTATGAAAGAACGATTAGAATGGAGGGAAGGATAGAAGGAAGGGAAGAAGGAATAGAACAACTATCCGGTTTGACAACTATTCTGCTGGAACAGAATCGGATGCAGGATTTGAAGCGTGCGATGAAAGATAAGAAATACCGGGAACGGCTGTTTAGAGAATTCGGGTTATAAATTAACAACATTTTTGAAACGAGTATTATGTGATATTTTAATAGTAATCCACTTGGAAAACTTAGAAAAGTATATGGGGAAAAGATGGAACAAAAAATCATTTTTCTGGATATTGACGGAACATTGACAGAGCCGGGTAAAAATGTAGTGCCTAAGTCCGCGCTATGGGCAATTGCACAGGCGAGGAAGCAGGGACACTATGTGTTCCTGTGTACAGGGCGGAGTTATGGTATGATATTGCCGTTTTTGAAATATGACTTTGACGGAATAATAGCCAGTGCAGGAGGGTATATTGAGTGCTGCAAAGAAGTAATCTATGATTGCCCGATGACGGAGGAGCAGAGACGGACGGCAATGGATTTATTTAAAGAAAACGGGATTTTTCACACATTAGAATGTATGGATGGCTGCTATACGGATGAAGGGTTCAAGGATTTCCTGCGCAGCCATGCAGGCGAAGGGAATAATAGTGAATTGCTGCGCTGGCAGGAGCAGGTTGAAAAATCGTTAAATGTCTTTCCGATGGATGCATATCACGGACAGCCGGTATATAAGATTATTATGGTAGGCACATCATGGGAACAGTTTGTGCAGCCTAAGAAGATTTTGTCGTCTGACTTTGTATTCAGTATACCGGGTGAAGATCAAAATGGTTTCATCAACGGTGAAATCATTAACAGGAAGTTTAATAAGGGAAAGGCAGTGCGGAAAGTTTGTGAGCGATTAAATATTCCGCTATGCCGGTCAATAGCCGTCGGGGACAGTATAAATGATAAAGAAATGCTTGAGACCGCGGGCTCAAGCATTTGCATGCGAAATGGAAGCGAAGAATTGAAGAAAATAGCAGACGATATATGCCCGTCGGTACAGGAAGACGGCATATTGCATGTTTTTACGAAGTATTGTTTGACAGGAAAAGAATAGGATTAGTATAATTTTGCAATCATATTTTTTCTACTGCGCATTCAACGTATCCACGATTGACATTTCACGAATCTTCCTAATCGGACCGTGTATCGCCAGAATCACGGATATCATGACGATCCCGATAATAATACCAAGTTCTGCGGTCGGCAGGCTCCACGGTTCACCCCAACGATAGGATACCAGAATCTCAAACAATTTCTTGTTCAGTGCAAGTCCCAGAACAATACCGCAGATGCCGCCCGATACTGCATAGGTTGATGTTTCGGCGATGATCATTTTCTTAAGCTGTCTGTCGCTCAGGCCGATGGCGCGTAGTCCTCCGTACTGTTTCATCCGTGCCTCTACACTCATGGCAACACAGTTGATGATATTGCAGATTGTGACCATGGCGATCAGAAACAGAAAGCCGTAAATAAACAATTTAAACGAATAAGTGGCTCCCATCACACTCTGTTTGTCAATGCGCTGGTCGGAGAAGGTACACCCAGTCCCAACTAAAGAGCGAATCGCATCTACATCATTGTTGGTGGCTTTTCCGGTCAGTTGAATATCGATGATGGTATAATCTTCGGCTCCCGTTAATTGTCTGAACGTATCTTCCGAACAGATGATGATGTCGCCGTCCGGCGTGTTGAAGGGGCATTCCGATACCATTCCCGTAATCGTTATTTCCGCGGGCTGTCCGTCGATCATGAGAGTTACAGAGTCACCGACTTGTATCTCGGAATGATTATTATATTGAGGAGCCGCTACGATGAGTCCGGTTCCGAGCTGCTCCTGCACTTCTTGCAAAGAGCCGTCGAGAAGGTATTTCTTTGCCCACTTAAACTGCTGTTCTTCATAGGAGATCAACATAGTTGTATTTTCCCTGCCGTTTGTCACGGTGGGAAGGTCGTAGGCAAACATCCTCCCAAATGCCCTTTTGACAATAGGGTTATCCTGCAGTACGGGCATTAGGGAACGGTCTACCGTGCATGTGTTATTCGGGCTTATCACAGAAATGTCCGGCGACCACGGACTGAGCGCCTTGATTGCATGCTTCATGAAATCAACAGTTGTTGAGAAGGACAGGAAAAGTATGATGCTTAGGGCAAAGGAGCTCACCACCAGCAGAAAGTTTTTGCGGCTTGCTTTGGCATGATGGATGCCCAGTGCCGTGTCTACTTTGCAGAGGGTAGTGTTGGCAGCTCTGCGTACGGGTGACGCGTCATTGGCATTGCCTGTCACCGCAGCTAACGGAGATGCCTTGGAAGCTCTCTTCGCCGGTGCCCGGGCTGCCAGAAGTACGGTAAGTATTCCGATAATAACCCCGGCTGCTATGCTGGGCAGGCTGATGGCAAAAGCCGGCATAGTGGCAAAATACAGGGGACTTAATGCGCGCAGAAGGGCGCACAGTACCCAGATGACAATTATGCCGAGAATGATACTGGAAGGGATGGCATAGGTGCACAGACTCAATGCTTCCCTGTGGACTAACCGTATGATCTGTTTCGGCGTGGCGCCCACACAGCGCAACATCCCGAAGAATTCTGTCCGTCCGGCGATATTGCTGTTTAAACTGCTGGCAATCATGAGGATGCCTGCCAGTAAGACCAGTACGGATAAAATCGCGGCAGCAGCATAGATCATCATCATAAACAGGTTGCCTTCGTCGCTTTGACCAAGTAATCCCAAAAGCATTGCCTGTTCGCCTACCTGATCGTCAGACAGATGGAATTGTTCTTTAATATCGTCTATCGATTTCCGTATTGTGCGAGGGTTGCGGAACTGAACGAGAAAACAACTGTCATAATCGTCAGGTTCGCCGTCAACAACACTGGGAAAGAAATCGCGGAAGGCAGCAGTGTTCATGAATACGCCGTAAATGTCCTTGCTCATGATCATGGGAAGATCATCGGCAAAACCGGATATGGTGTAGGGGTATTCCGTTCCTGTAGCGTCACGTATGGATATCTGATCGCCGATAGAAAGTCCCAGTTCTTTTTTGACATTGCCGCTTACGAGCACTTCGTTTTCTTTCCGGGGAAAAGAACCTTCGGAAACGGTACCGGCATAGATGTCTGTCACCTCAGCTTCATCACTTCCGCAGATGACCACGTCTTTATCAGCTACTTTGTATCCCATATCCAGTTGATAATTCAACACGCCGTAGCAGGAGAGTAGCTTGACATCGGGACGTGCGGCAATCAGTGCGGCCTCTTCATCGCTGATCTTACTTAAGACGATGTGCCAGTTGCCGTCCTCCTGTTTCGTCTTGAGAAGCTGGCTTTGTATATACATGTCTGCCATGCCGAATATGGTTGCCACGAGGAATACCGAAAGAAAAATGCAGAAGATTGACATGCGGTTCTGTTTCCTGTGTGCTTTTGTATAAAGCGGAACGAGTTCAAGATAATTTTTCATCTCTGTAGGCTGCTCCTTTCCCAGCTGTTTTACCCAGATCTGTCAGGCACCCGTCTGTCACGCGAAACACTCTGTCTGCGGATACCGCCAGGTTGTTGTTATGTGTGATCATGAGGATGGTCTGCTGGTAGTGTCTGGATGCCTTGATGAGCAGGTCGAGCACTTCATCGCTGTTTCTGCTGTCCAGATTGCCGGTAGGCTCATCGGCCAGAATCAGTTTCGGTTTTGTGATCAGGGCACGACCGATAGCAACGCGTTGCTGTTGACCGCCTGACAACTGATTGGGGAGATGGTGCCGTCTGTCTTTTAATCCTAAGATGTCCAGCATTTCTTCAATGTCTGCAGGATCGGGTCTGCGGTAGTCGAGCAGAATAGGGAACATGATGTTTTGTTCTACATTTAATTCCGCTACTAATTGAAAAGATTGGAAGATGAAGCCGATATTCCGTCTTCTGAATATGGTGCGGCCTTCTTCTTTCATGGTAAAAAGGTCGTTTCCGTCGATGAGGATGTTACCGGAGGTCGGGGTGTCGAGGGCACCGATGCAGTTTAGAAGGGTGCTTTTGCCGGAGCCGGATTCGCCGACTACGGCGCAGAATTCACCTTTTTGCAGGGTAAAGGATACGTTTTTTAGGGCGTTTACTTGGGTTTCGCCTTTGCCGTAGGTTTTGCATAGATTGTGTACTTGTAAGATATTCATGATGTTCGTTCCTTTCATGCTATAATCATAGGGTTTATTGGAAACGGGACGCTCAGACAAGAATACATTACAATGTCGCCGCGCTCTCGCTCCGCAAAATGCATAGCGGACACTAAGCTCGTGAGTTGCGAAGCAACTCAATACCTCGCTAAGTGCCGATGCATTTTGAGGGGCTCCGTTTGTAATGTATTCTTGTCTGAGCTGGCTATCGAATAAACTTTATGCCAGAATCATAACAAGTGAATCTTACAGACAGGTGAATTTTATCTTACAAGTTTGTAAGGTGGGTAGTCATGATGGGAACAGCAGGGTAAAGGTTGTTCCCACGTGGGGTGTGCTCTGGACGGAGATTGTGCCGCCTTGTCCTTCTATGATAGATTTGGCGAGCGACAATCCCAGCCCGATGCCTTGTGTGTCAGAAGACTTACGGCTTCGGTAGAAGCGTTTAAAGATATGGTGGATATCTTCGGGAGCAATGCCGTTGCCATCGTCGGAGATCATGATCCGTGTAGTGACAGGGGATGTGTCCCACGAAATATGGATGGTGCCGTTTGCGTCTGTGTGCTCCAACGCATTTTTGACGATGTTGCCGATGGCTTCGATTGTCCATGAAGGATCGCAGGGAAGGGTTTCTTCAGAGGAACCTTCCAGTTTGATTTCTTTGTGTTCGCTCGCGGCGCGGGTCGTCAGTTCGTTTACTGCGCGGGAGACCAGCTCCGACAGGTTACAGATTCTTTTCTCGAAAACGACGCTTCCGGCGTCCAGCCGGGTGATTTTAAGCATGGACTCGATCAACTGCTCCATGCGATTTAGGGCAAGTTCTGTCTTGACTGCAAATTTCTGTATGACATCGGGGTGGTCGGGTTCGTTTTCCATAATTTCCTGATACATGGAGAGTGCCGCAAGCGGTGTCCGCAGTTGGTGGGAGATATCGGAGATCGTATTGCGTAAGAAGATTTTGGATCTGTATTCGGTTTCATTCTGTGCCTGAAGCATGGTGGCAAGTCTGTCCACAGAAGAGAAGACTTGGTAGATAGAGCCCTCGTCTGTCTGTGGCAGACGGCGGGTATAGTCGCCGCCTATATAATGGTCAATGATGGAAAAGGCATGGCGGTATAGATTGTCTCTTTTATGCAAAAAGTGCAGACTCATGCCGAGAAGAAGCAGACAGATCGGGAGCAGGGCAGCAAGCGACAAATGCCATGCGTGGTTTCGGAAAGAGTGGAGATGGGGCAGAAACTGCGCGTCCAAAGAAGGGACGATTCCGAGTTTTTTAAGTAGATCGGCGCCTGCCTGCGTTTGACCGGCTCCATCGTCAGTGAGCGCCTTGGCGATTATATTTTCAGAGATGCCTTGTTTCATCAAAGAGGAGGCGACCGCTTCATCGTGGGACAGGAGCATGGTTTTGGCAGAGTCGGTCAGCTGTCTGCAGAAAAGAGTGGCTGCCATAAGGAGCAGGAGGCAGAAGGTGATAAGGAAAGTGTAGTATTTTCTGATCTGGCGATCCTGTAGGAGACTGTGGGTTGTTCTGTTCATGTTTATTCTTCATGCCTTTCTTGATGTTTATAAGCGATCTGATGTATGAGATTAGCGCCGCATATGACGGGTTATGATTTCCAGCGGTATCCGAAACCTCGTACGGTAATAAGATGTTCCGGATGCGAGGGATCGGTCTCGATTTTCTCACGTAGACGGCGGATATATACGGATAATGTGTTATCATCTACGAAATCGCCTGCGCTGTCCCATAATTTGTCCAGAATGATATCGCGGGTAATAACCTGATCTGCGTTTTGTACAAGCAGGCACAGAAGCCGGTATTCTGCCTTGGTCAGTTCTACGGGATCACCGTCACGTGTTACGCGGCTTGCCGTAAGGTCGATCGTGAGGCTGCCGGAGATAAGGACGGACGAATTGGTGATTGTAGCTTGGAGATTATTCCCGTGTACGGTTGTCCCATACTGGGCAGAGGGGAATGGTACATCAGGCGTTCCGGCGGGAGTTTCATATGAGGCAGAAGGTGAGTGCGTCTGCGTGGAAATATGAGCACGCCGCAGTAAAGCGCGAATTCGTGAGCAGAGTTCCCCGATCTTAAAGGGTTTTGTGATGTAATCATCTCCTCCGCAGTCAAGTCCACGTATGATATTCACTTCTTCATCGGAGGCAGTGAGGAAAATAATAGGGATCTGCTTATTTTGTTGCCGAACCTTTTCACAGACTTCAAAACCGGTTCCGTCGGGGAGGGTGACATCGAGGATGAGTAAATCGAAATGACTAAATTGGTCAATGATACTGCTCAATGCATCGCTTACGGTGCGGACGGTTTCTACATCAAATCCGTTCTTTTGCAGGGAGTATTCCAGTCCGTCTATGAGGCTGATATCGTCTTCGAGTAGTAATATTTTAGTCATAAAAGATGCCTTTCTTATATTCTTCGCCCCAGATCTGCATTGCATCCAGAATCGGGCGCATGGACTCCCCTAATTCACTTAAGGCATACTCTACGCGGGGCGGTACTTCGGGATAAACGGTTCTCGTGATAATACCGTCATCTTCCATGGCACGCAGGGAATCGGTTAATACTTTCTGGCTGATACCTTCTAAGTCTTTTTTTAATTCATTGAAACGCCACGGACGGGCGAGAAGATTTCGTATGATCAGGAGTTTCCACTTGCTGCCGATGATAGATACCGTAGTGGCAACGGGGCATTCCGGTAATTCGTCTTTGGTCTTCATGGTATGATACCTCATTTCGTTGGTTTCTTTTTGATACTTACACTCTGATTATAGTGCAATATTCCTAAAATAACAATGATGGAAGTACTGTTTCAATATTTTCAAAAAAGTGACTTGTTATAAACTGTTTTGTACACTGGTACACTGTACAAACTTTTGTTTTTGCTATGTAAATATGCTTTTTTTTGGTATAATAAGACATGAAGTTATTCTAGGGTGTCAAAAAACGCCGCTTAAGTATAACTAAGTCATGTCTGGGAGAACGCGAAGAGCATACATTTTCCGTGGGCTGTGAAAGTGTATGATGAGCTGATAGCCTGGAAACAACGCCCGAAACGTTCCACGTTGGAAGTATCCGGTGCAAGACAGGTATTTAAATTTGAATGAATATTGTAATTATTATAAGTAATAAGAAAGCAAAATGCTGGATACAAACTTTT
This sequence comes from Lachnospiraceae bacterium, assembly GCA_014804355.1. Taxonomy (GTDB): domain Bacteria; phylum Bacillota; class Clostridia; order Lachnospirales; family Lachnospiraceae; genus UBA3282. The sequence goes on along the minus strand of JAAUZY010000106.1, from coordinate 20,377 downwards.
AGGAGCTGAGATTTATGGTCGAAGAAATAATTCAACAGCTATTTTCAAAATACCCCAGTAGTATATATGGATTTACGAGTATCCCATATAGCTTGTATGCAAGTCAATATAGGTCGGCTTTAGTGTTTGCAGTTCCCTATGGAGAGCAGCTTACGATTAAAAATTATACAGAAGAAAGGTTCGAAAGAGGAATCCAAGATGCAAAAAGAGTAGTAGATGAGATTTTAGTGCAAATAGAAGAAATACTTAATGTGCATAAGGTAAAATATTATATTCCGCCTGTAGCACAGAGTAGTGAAGAAGAATTAGTTGCTCCGTTTTCATTTAAATATGCTGCGGTTAATGCCGGATTGGGTTGGATAGGGAAAAATGATGTTGTCATTACGGAAAAATACGGACCAAGAGTAAGATTGTCCGCAATTTTGATAGACAGTCAATTTGGATATGGGCAAAGAATAATAAAAAGTAATTGCCCGGATTCGTGCATAAAGTGCGTTCAGATTTGTCCATATAATGCGCTGCATGATGTGAAATGGGATATTGACACATTGAGAAATGACATTATTGACTATCAGTTATGCAACCAAAAAAGAAGTTTGTATATTGAAAAGCATGGAAGAAAAAATGCTTGCGGTCTTTGCATGGCTGCCTGTCCGATTGGAATATAAGATACTTTTTGTAAATTAACTAATGGCACAATTACAATAGAATAATTAGCCTGAATTAGTTTTGCATTGCATTCAGAATCGGACGCTTCTATAATTGTATTTTCAATCCATCATATGCAAAATGTATTGAATCCAATTCATGTTCTAATTTTTTATAATCGTCGTAAGATTTTCCCCAGTCTTCCTCTAAATGTGTAATAATGACTTTTTTAATTCCGTATTGCTTCCTTATATTATCAATTTCATCTAAAGTAAACAGTTCTTTTCTTAATGGATTATCTTTATTCAATACAAATCCGTCCTTCAAGACATCACCAACAATTGTATTACCAATAATCAAAATATCCGCATTCTGGAATTTCTCTGACACCGGAAATGGTTTTACATCGCAAGGGGCATAGATTATTTTTTTACCATTAGAGGAAATAACAAATATTGTTACATGTTCCTGTTCGTTTGCCGGAACAAGATCAATTAAAATATTCTTTCCTTTCAGATTACGAATTCCGCTCATATATACAAGACCTTTGGCTTCATAATAGGAAAGAACTGAACCATAAGCGGTTCCTTGTTTTTGGATATCTTCAAGGATGGCAGGTAAAGAAGCAACTTCTATTGGATTATCAGATTTTTTCCCTAGCGAAGCGGCAAGCCAGTCCATTTTCAGTTGTTCGATCACCCGCATTCCCATTGTGTGGTCCGGATCGCAGTGGCTGTATAAAATATGTTCCACCTTTTGTATGCGGGCATTATTCAGCGCAGCGTTGATATCTTCCGGCGTATCAATCAATACATTGATATCTTCAATAAAAAGACTGCAGCCTGTTCGCGTATAGGGAAAGCCTTTCAGTCGCGCCTCTGTGCATATAGGGCAGTTACAGCATGGTCTTGGCGTGCTGACACAGCCGCCTGAGCCAAGTATTATCACATTCATTTCAGCGAGTCTCCTTTATTTGTGGTCACCAATATGATCCCAGTGATGATATTCATTGGTGATATATGATTTATTGTTAATTGTATATTGTTATAACATCTATTTGCCAAACGTACTCTTTTTAGGTGTTAGTCAATAAATGTGTTGGTGCAGCATATAAAGACTGATATTTAGGCATTCAGCTGCCGGAAACACGCGTACCAACACAGATGTTGACTAACACCTCTTTTTAAATTCTAATTGTGATTTGGCACCTTTAAGGGGAAGAGTGCTAAATCACAGAAAACATTATAACATAAAACGTATGGAAATTGTGAATTGATCGATATGCTTTGAATTTTTTTTGACATAGGTTACCTTTTTGTAACTATGTAATAAAATTGTGCGTACTTTTTTATTATGTCTGCACTTGTTAAGATAAACTTGTCGAAAGGCAGAATATAAAACATACAGGAGGATTGGTTATGGCATTATCAAATGTTGCGGAATTTGCAGGAAATGTAAGCGCGTGCGGAGCAAGCGACAAGCCGTCTGCGTGTGGTGCAGCGTCACCGGAAGAGAAACCGAGTGCATGCGGAAGCGCGTGCGGAGCAGGTGATAAGCCGAGTGCATGCGGAGCGGCAGCACCAGAGGAAAAACCGAGCGCATGTGGGAGCGCATGCGGTGCCGGAGATAAGTAGATTATCAGCTTAATATCGGCTAAGGAATGATTCAGAGTCGGTCAGAACAGGTGTCCGGCTCTGAATCATGACCGGATATATTGGCAGATATATGACGAGACATTTGAAAGGACTGTAATATTCATGAAACCTTATTTTGCTTTTCAATGGCATATAACAGATTATTGTGACCAGAGATGTAAACATTGCTATATTTTTTCAGAAGGAAAATGCAGCGAACTTCTGTCCATGAGTTTTGATAACATGAAAAGGGTTATTTCCAATATAGAAGATATGTGTGAACGCCTAAACCGCACACCCTATTTTTATATCACAGGCGGAGATCCCATTCTGCACCCTGATTTCTGGGAACTTATGGAGTTGATGAAACAGAAAGGCTATAAGTTTACTATTATGGGAAATCCGTTTCATTTAACAGATGAGGTGTGCCGCAGGCTGAAAGAATGTGGTTGCGAGAAATATCAGATGTCCATTGACGGCATGCGGGAAACACATGATTACTTCCGAAAGCCCGGCTCTTTTGATTGTACGGTGGAAAAAATAGCGGTTATCCGTAATGCGGGTATTAAGTGTGCGATTATGTCCACGGTATCGGGAACAAATATAGAGGAAATGCCCGATGTGGTTGATCTGGTTGTAGAGCACAAAGCAGATATTTTTGCTTTCGGAAGATATTGTCCCACAAGCGAAGAAAAGGATACGGGAATTCAGCCGCTGGTATACAGGGATTTTCTGGATAAGCTGTGGCATAAATATGAGGCATATAAAGAGCAGGGAGTGAACACCTATTTCAATTTGAAAGATCATTTGTGGACACTGTACCTTTATGAGAAGGGACTTTTTCAAATTCCCGAATATGCACAAAAGGGCATGATCTACGAGGGATGTCATTGCGGCATCTGCCACATGACGATCCTGCCGAACGGAGATGTGTATGCCTGCCGGAGATTTGAAAGTAAAGTCGGGAATGTTTTTCGGGATACACTCTATGATATTTTTATTACAAAAGAAGAAATTTATCGGGATTATGATAAATTCGAGAAATGCAGCAAGTGTGAACTGAGGGGATTTTGCCGCGGCTGTCCTGCCGTAACCTACGGAACTACGGGAAATTTTTACGGTGCGGACCCACAGTGTTGGAAAGAAGTAGAGTTAAGGTAGCAGTTTAATCAGGTCTGCGCATTTACTGCGCTGACCGTGCAAAAGAGTGGGGTGTAAGCATCCGACCTATCGCGAAGCGATTTAGGATGGTCGGATGCAGTAACAGTGAAGCAAAGCTGAACTGTTACAGAATAAGCGGGAGGGGTTGCAATGACGAATGAAGTGCTGGAGAATAGGATGACGAGAAGACCCATCCGCCGTTTTAGGGAGGAGCAGATCAGTGAAGAGGAATTGCAGGCTGTATTGGACGCGGGTATGTATGCTCCAAGTGCAGGCGGAAGGCAGGGCGTGCTGTTTGTGGTATCGCAGAACAGGGAAATGAATGAAAAATTGGGAAGGATCAAACGGAACAATTCTACGGTAAAGATGTCAACGGACACCGTATACATTTCAAAGGAACAGCCCAGTATCGCCGATGATCCTGATATTTTCAATGCTTTTTATGATGCGCCTACAGTCATTACATTGTTTGTACCTAAAAATTTTCTGTTCGCTCCCTACGATGCCAGCGCCGCTGCTGAAAATATGCTGCTTGCCGCGCATTCCATTGGTTTAGGCGGGTGTTATATCGGGTCTGCGTGGGAATCGTTTGCAGATCCGTATGGGCAGGAAGTTTTGCGGGAATGGAATATCAGAACGGATTATTTTGCGGCTCTCCACGTCCTGTTAGGCTATCCGAAAGACGAGCAGGCGCCAAAGGCGAAAGCGCGGAAAGATGGGCGGATTATCAGGGTGAACTAAATCCGCAGACCGGCGAGAAAGAACATTATCCGGTACAGGCGGTCATATCAAGAAAAGGGTGAGAACATGTTACTTATGCGGTCTAAAGAACAAAACACAATGAGTACGACAAACGAAATATCAGCACTCCGGCAGGCGTTAGAGCAGGCGGAAACGGTTATCGTCGGCGCAGGTGCAGGTCTCTCTACAGCGGCGGGGTTTACTTACAGCGGAGAGCGTTTTCAAACATATTTCGGGGATTTTGCTTCAAAATATCATTTTAAGGATATGTATGCAGGAGGTTTCTATCCATATGACAGCTTAAATGAGCATTGGGCATTTTGGAGTCGGAATATTTATGTAAATCGATATATGAACGCCCCGAAGCCTGTTTATGAGAATCTGCTTGCGATGGTAAAGGATAAAGACTACTTTGTGATTACGACGAATGTGGATCATTGCTTTCAGAAAGCGGGATTTGACAAAAAGAGATTGTATTATACGCAGGGAGACTATGGATTATTTCAATGTAGCGAGCCTTGTCATGATGAAACATACGATAATGAGGAAATCATTAATCAGATGGTGAAGGCGCAGGGGTATCAGATAGGAGCAGACGGCAGTCTGTATTTGCCCGAGGGGAAGACGGCCGGAATGTCTGTGCCCGACGAATTGATTCCTCTCTGTCCGAGATGCGGTAAGCCCATGAGCATGAATTTGAGGGCGGATGACACATTCGTGCAGGATGGGGGATGGTATCAGGCAGCGGAGCGGTACGAAACGTTCTTAAGGCGGCACCGGGATACAAAAGTACTGTTTTTGGAATTAGGTGTGGGGTATAATACGCCGGGAATTATCAAATATCCTTTTTGGCAGATGACCATGAAAAATCCCAGGGCAATCTATGCCTGTATCAATTATGGAGAAGCCGTCTGCCCGAAGGAAATTGAAGCACAATCCATATGTATTGACGGAGATATTGGGAAAGTGCTGAGTTGCTTTTAACGCAAATTTTCAGTTTATACTCTAGAATAATAGATAAGTTTTCGATAGCTTACTTCAGGAAAGTGCAACAATATGCAAAAATCCGAAGTAATGAGAAGATATTGTATCCAATCTGCATTTGCCATAACATACAGAAAAACTGCCAGTGGCAGTTTTTCTTGTTATTGGAGAGGAAAATCTGTTCAAAAAGTGTAGGAGGCGGCGTTGATTTTGATGACGTTCTCGTCATTTTCGGGTTCATCATCCTCGTCCTCCTGACCCTCCAGGGAGAGGGAGGTCACATCTTTGGCAAGCAGTGCCACAACATCCAACTGTTCTTTGCTTGCGCAGGAAACCGACGCACAGCCTATGATGCTCACCAGCTTTTCCCGCAATAGCTCCGGAGAGACATCCGCGGAAATTGAGACGTGGGCACAGTTCACTGCGCTCAAACCATCATCCGCATCCTCCAGCATAGCAGCGTTGATTGCCGCCTGCGCACGGTCGGTAATGAGTATGCCGCCTACCACATACAGGTCATTGCATTCCAGATCCATTGCCAGTACCCGGTTCTTTAGGCTTCTGGACACCAGCAGATCGCCGTTGACCCGCAGGAAGGAGACCTGATCGAGCAGGGGCGCGCTTTCCGGCGTGATATTCAGGTCGCCGTTGATGTACAGTTTACCGCCATACCGCCTGAGAAGGGTCTCGTTCAGCTCTGCATCATCGTCCACATAGGCGCAGCCGTCAGGCAGAATCACGATATCTGCTTTCTCATCAAAGAGTGGAACGGCGGCTTCTGTCAGGGATTCGGATACCAACAGCCTTTTGGTGACAAAGCGGACGTTCTTTTCCGCCAGTTTTGTAAAATCGATGTCAGGCGACAGGGCGACTATCCGGCTGGCGGCATAATAGAGAGCGTCCTGCCTGGTTCGAAGGTGAAAGACGCGGTCTAGTATGGTGGTATTCTTCAGGACGATACTGCCATCGGGATAAGTACGGACAGGACCGTTGATGTTAAAGGAACTGAGCAGACCTACCATACTTTCCGGACAGATAACGGGACCGTTGAGCACCATGCCAACATAGTTTTTCAGGACATTATCACTGCCTGGAAGAATCTCCAGAGGACCATTGACAATCAGGTAAATTTTTTCCTCTGTCATCACCTGCCCTGGGGCAATGGTCATTGGACCGTTGATAGTGGAAACGCCGACATTCCCGTCAATAGTGGCGGTAGCAGCGCAGTTGAGCTTGGCCTTGTACTTGCCCAGCAGAGCCTGAGCATCAGGGCTGGTGATGATGCAGGCGGTGTTGATTGCCACCTCGCCGTAAGTGTTCAGAAGTTCCTCGGTGACGTTGCGGACATCGCAGACGGCGCAGTTGATTTTCAAGTTTTTCTTGTTTTCCATGATAAATTACCTCCAAAAAGTTTTGATACCCGTCTCTACAGCATGACGCGGTAGATGCGGCAATAGGATTCAAGCAGGGATTGGCCTTCCCGGTCGGCGGTCATGCTGATGAGGTTCTCGCGCTCCAGTGCGGTGATCTTTTCTAACGGGGGTGTACCACAGCGGGTTGTACCGCAGAAGTTCTTTTTTTGGCTTTTCATGGTGTGAATCTCCTTTCTTATTCCTCAATCCATTCCCGCAGCCTTCTCTTGGCAGAGACCAGACGGGAGCGGATGGTGGCTGAGGGCAGGGCAAAGAGCTCGCCCAGCTCCTTTGAATTGTAGCCTTCAAAATACCGCAGGTAGAAGATGCTTTTTTCTTTATCCGGCAGCCGTCCGATGAGCTGTGCTACAGCGGCCTCGGACAGGTCCTCCTCGAAGGAGGCGAGAGCTAATTGTTCCTCATCTGAGGGTGTCTCGCGGGACTGCTTTCTCACCTGATCGATGAACAGATTACGCGCGGTTTTGTAGAGCCATGCGCGGCACTGGTTTGTGGATAGATCTTCCATGTCGCCCCAGTGGGTGAAGGCCCGCAGGTAGGTCTCCTGAACTAGGTCCTCTGCGGAGGATCTGCTTTTTGTCATGGCAGTGCAGTAGGCCAGCAGGTCACTGCGGAATTTTCCGTATAGGTTTTCGATTTCCATTGTCGGGCGGCTCCTCCTCTCTTGCGTGTTCAACTATATAACGGATGAGATGAGCAAAGTGTTTAAAAATTTTGAAATCAGGTATGTGGAACATGGAGTTCGACCGGCAGGGGCAGATGATCAGCGTCTTCACATTTACATTTACCTTCCGTTTCGGCGAGGAATCCGAGGGTCGGGACACAGCGGATGTTACTCCCGCACAGCAGCTTATCGGACGGCGCCTTTTGTTGGTTGAGGATAACGAGTTGAATCAGGAAATTGCCTTGACGATTCTGGAGGAGGCAGGTTGTATTGTAGACGTGGCATCAGACGGAGCCGAAGCGGTGGAAAAGGTTGCCCATTCCGTGGATGATCCTTATGAATTGATCCTGATGGACATCCAAATGCCCGTGACGGACGGCATCGAAGCAACGAAGACCATCCGCGCCATGTCGGACCCGCGCTTGGCGCATCTGCCCAACGTAGCTATGACTGCCAACGCCTTTGAAGAGAACCGCCAGCGCGTTCTCTCTGCCGGTATGAACGGTCACTTGGGCAAGCCCATTGACATGGACAAGCTATTTGCTACTTTGCAGAATTTTTAAACGGAGCGCGGACGTGACGGGGAGGTATTTTTGGAATAAGGCATAAAGCAAGGGAAAACGATTGCTTTTACAGACTTAATTCCCAATATTCTTCGATCACGCCCTCACCCCATTCGGATTTATCAGTGGCTGATACCTTATGAAAGCCATGCGTTTCATAGACATGCCGCGCAATAACCTGTGCGGTGATCGTAAGCAGGAAAACTGTTTTGTAATTTCTGCTCCTGCAAAAGTCCAGAGCCATATCCATAAGCCTGTTACCATACCCGCGCCGGCGCATTTCCGGTTCCAGCATGAAAAAACGAAGCTGTGCAGTATCTTTTCCGGCTTTCTTAATGGCTATGCTGCCCGCGGGTACTCCGTTGCATTCCAGAATATTCAGACAGTCGGTTTCCGGATGAAACCGGTCTACAAAATCATAAACGATCCTGTCCACATAAGCGGAAAAAGTACCGGATAAGTGTCGCTCCGCATAATAAAGGGTCTTGTGTCTGGAAATCACATATTCGATATCGCCCTGTTTGAACGGGCGAATGGTGATCACGTCGTTGGCATCTGACAGTTTGTTTCTTGTCATAACTAAGGCTGAGCAGATTGCATTGACATCCTCTGATGACAGATTTTCAAATGCATGGGCGATCTGCCGATTTTGGATATCGCTCAATCGGTTAAACTCCTCTCTGCCGAAATCGGTAAGATGAATATATTTGATTCGGCTGTCCGTGCCGGAGGTGGTCTTCTTGATCAGCCCGTTCTTTTCAAACTGCTTCAGCATTCGGCTCATATAGCTGCGGTCAATGCCTAACTGCCCGATCAGAATGTTGGCATTACAGCGTTCGGTTTTGCTGATCTCGAGTAAGACTTCTTTTTCAGTTAAAGAATACCCCGCTTCGATAATTGCTGCATCCACCGATTTAAATAAATTCTGATATACCTTGTGAAATCCCTGAATATCTGCGATCTGGTCCTGCGTGAGCATTATTCCACCTCCCTGTTTGTGGGTGTAATTTCATTCCAGAGGGTAAAACCTAAAATCAGAGCGCCGCCGATTATCTGCAAGGCGGTCATGCCTTCTCCCAAAATCAGGACAGATACAAGAACTGCTACCAGCGGGTCAATATAACTCAATATGGCGGCTTTCTGTCCCGGCAGTTCTTTGAGAGAGGAAAAGTATAAACAGTAGGTCACACCGGTATGGACAAATCCAACGATCAGCAGGCAGACCCAGCCGGTACTGTTAAGGGCGGAAAGTGTGACTCCGCTCGTGAATCCCACATAAGGAATCAGAACAAGAATCGCAGCAATAAATTGCAGGAATGTTCTGTGGATACCTTCCACCTTCTTAATAAACTTATTGAGCAGAATAACCGCTGCATAGAAACAGGCCGCACCAAGACCAAAGAGAATGCCGATAAAATGATTATTTCCGGCCGACAGATCTCCAAGTTCTGTAATCAATACAATACCCAGCGTGGACATCAAAAAACAGATCCATTGCTTTCCCGACATCTTTTCCTTAAATAGAACAGGGCAGGCTACCGTCACGATGACCGGGGCAAAGTAATAGCTGAGGGTCGCAACGGAAACAGTAGTGTACTTATATGCTTCAAAAAGCAGTATCCAATTAAAACCCATAGCCACGCCTGATAACAGAAGAAGAGGAATCTCTTTTTTGATTTCGTGGAACGGGATTTTCTGTTTTGTGGCAGACAGAAAAACGGCAATTAATAGTGCCGCGAGAATTGCCCGGTATAGAGCAAGTTCTCCGGAAGACAGGGCAATGTTTCTCACAAACAGGCCAAGTGTACCAAACACTGTCATTGATATGATTAGCATGATTCTCGGATTCATAGAGCGCTTCATAGTAGTTACTCCTTGGTATAAATAGTTGACCTTGTCCACATTATTATAAAAAGAAAAATGGACTGTGTCAACTATTTAGTTTGAATAGTAATATATGCTTCTCTGAATTGCAGTAAGAAAGCACATTGAAACCGAACCACAATGTCATATTATGAGATGTGTTGAAAACAACGAAAGCATGCGATATACTTACGTGGAAGTTAGAGGAATAACAAATTCAATGCGTAAAGTAATGAGGATAAGAGAATTGAAAGAAAAATCAATAGAAGAATTAATAGCTGCATTGATGATGACATGCGGTTTGGGAAGCATTATTTTCCCGATAGAGCCAGTATCTGGCGGCTTATTGCATAGAATGTACAGAGTAACAACAGACTGCGGAATGTATGCAGTGAAACACTTAAATCCGGAAATAATGAGTAGAAGCGATGCCCTTGAAAACTATGGACGGGCGGAAAAAATCGAACATATTTTGGAAAATGAAGATATTCCTATTGTACCTTCAATAACCGTCAACGGTCATAAAATGCAAAAGGTAGAAGGTCACTATTTCTATATATTCAAATGGCAGGAAGGACACATAACCGATTGGAATAATATTTCAAGTGACGAATGTAATGCAGCCGGAAATATTCTCGGAAGAATTCATGCAATTAATCCTAAGAATGTTTCCCATCAGGAGCCTGAATTAAGTAAAATTAACTGGCACGAGTATATCCATAAAGCAAACGAAGAAAGAAGCGAGATAGCCTCTCTTTTGGTTGACAATGAGGAGCTTTTGATCTATGCCGAGAAGGAGTTGAATAAGGCAAGAACTTCTTTGCCTGATATTATTTGTGTATCTGATGAGGATATGGACCCTAAAAACATTATGTGGAATAATGGTAATCCATGGGTAATAGATTTAGAATGCCTTGATTACGGCAATCCGATATCGCATGCACTTCAACTGGCACTTCAATGGTCGGGAATTGTAACCTGTAATATGGACATTGACAAGATGCTTGCTTTTTTTGACGGTTATCTGGAGGCGTATGATAATTGTTTTCGGGCGTACAGCGATGTATTTGGTGTGGCATATACATGGGTAGAATGGTTAGAGTATAATATTCAAAGAGCGCTTGGCGCATGCATTGATGAAACAGAAAGGATGATGGGAGTTTCTGAGGTGCGAAACACGGTGGAGAGGATAAAGTATATACGAAATATTGAAAAAGAAATTAAAGCTACTTTAAATTCTCGTTTACACCAGATTGAGGCTATCAGATTATAAAGGCATTAACAGGGCATAGTGCCATGTCGTGAAGCTACATAACGATAATGAGGCATATCCACGCCGCGGTAGTGTTTGGTCCAGGTGTCCATTACGGTCATCCCGTTTCGGACGGCCACATTCTGAGAGGCTGTATTCGTATCTCTGATAATAGAACAGACTTCTTTGGCATTCAGTGTTTCAAAAGCATATTGCTTACACGCCGTGGCCGCTTCAACTGCATAGCCTTTATGCCAATAGCTCCGCCTGAAAAGATAACCTATTTCAAGCACTTCTTCGTCTTTCCACGGCTGCATCGTAAGTCCGCATTGCCCGATCATTTCGTCGGTTTCTTTCAGAATGACCGCCCACAGCCCAAAGCCCCATTTCTGATAACGGGAAATCTGCCTGTCAAGCCACTCCTGAACCTCCGAATCACTGAAAGCCCCTTCGTAAGCATACATAGTTTCTGTATCCTGCATTATTTTGCGTAAAGAGTTAAAGTCGGATTGATTCATTTCGCGTAGGTATAATCGTTCGGTTTCTAGTATCATATCACTATCTTTTCTTTTTATCACTACTGCCTCCTATCCACTTTTGCAACACTATCTCCAGTTTTTTAAAATCGCAGCACCGTTTTTTTAGAATGCTGCTGACCCTATCAGACTGTAGCAACGTATATAGCTTATTAGCCTTTTTGACAATAGCATCCTGATTGCGTTGACACCAATCCAGTTGCTTTACCGCCATTTTTTTATAATTCCTTATGGTGGAATCATCTTTTTCGGTAATTCGAAGGTTTAGGGGCAGGATACAGCTTTCATCCACTGGAATCATGTTGTTAAAATTCAAGACTCCAATGAGTTTCTCACCGTCCAAAATTTTCATAAAATCCACATCGTTCTTCATGGATTGGTGTTTTGGCTTCGGGGAACTTAACGGAATACAATATTTCTGTACACCGCACACGATTACAATTCCAACAAAGGGTCTGGTTTCTTTACCGACTTGCGGAGATACTGACATAACCCGGTCATCCGCCTTTGACAGATTTCGTATGTATTTCATATCTATAAGATATAGATTCAGCCTTTTTTGCGCCATGGCTATCCTTTCGTTAAAAGTAACATCCACATTATTTTGTCTGTGTAAAACTTGAGGCTGCGCTGTAGCGCAGCCTCAGATCGATTCCACTCTCAGTAGGACTCACTGCTTTTATCGATTCCACTCTCAGTAGGACTCACTGCTTTTATCGATTCCACTCTCAGTAGGACTCACTGCTTTCTACAGGAGCATGAGCTCCTATACGATAAGCTACGCTCATCTCTGTTTAATTTATACCGAAAATCAGTATCTATGTCAAGAAATAATTTCAAGTTCTTGATTTCGCCAAAAATACATTATAAATACTTAATTTAAGCCGGAAATTTACAGCTTTTTGGTAAAGCAGATAATTCTGTTTGCTTCCGTAAAATTCATAGCCATGTGAAATCGGAAGCTGGCGTCATTGTCGATTTCACAATCACTGGCAAATTCTTTACAGCCGTTAGCCCTTGCCCACATCTCGCACTCATTTAGCAACTCTTTAGCATATCCCCTGTTGCGATAGCTTTCCATAATAAAAATTCCCTCTAAGTATCCGACGGGAGTTGTTTCGGTTCCCTCCACATAATCACGCCGTAATTGACACTGTGCAAAACCGACAGGAATATCATTTTCATATTTCAGAAATATCTGAGCGCCATCTCCGGAAAGAAGCTCAGAAAACTCATTTGCTAAATCGTCAACAGAATTGTTATCCCACAGTAAGACTGCTAACTCAGCGATTGTTCTTATATCATTTTTTGAGGCTTTTCGTATCATCTTACTTCCTCCGAAATATCGATCTGCCGCTCACGACGACATTGAAATTATAACATACAGAAAGCTGGGGCTCAATGGTATATCAGTTCTTTCATATATCATTGAGAGTATGAAATATTCTTGTTTGGCTGTCGGGAGGCATGGTACAATATTTTGTGATAGATGAGGAACAACTTATTCTGACTATGAAGGGAAGAAATTTGATTGTACTTTTGGGAAAATGAGAAAGTACATTTAAATATGTTTAAAGCAGATGACATAGAATTGTTTAAGTAGTCAGCTTGAAAGGAGCAGTATGATAGAATTATTAAAGGATAAAAAAGTGATCTTTTTTGATGTAGGATATACACTTGATTACCCTTTATCAGGGGACTGGATGTTCACTGATAAATTTTATGAATTGGCGAATGATAAACTTAATAAATACAGTTCTGATGAGATACAAAGCGCCAGAAATAAGAGCCTTGAGTATCTGGAAAAAAATCATTTAGTGCGAACTGTTGAAGAGGAATGTCGTCAATTTATTCATTTTTATTCGGAAATCTCCGGGAATCTCGAACTTGGCCTTACGGAGGATGAAATCAAAGAGATTGCTTTCGATCGCACTTACAACATGAATAATTATGTAGTCTATCCTGATGTGGAAAAGGTTTTGAAAGTGCTCTGTAAATCACATAAACTGGGAATCATTTCGGATACATGGCCCAGTATTGATCAGCAGCTTCGTGCGATCGGGGTCGCAGACTTTTTTGCAACACATACCTATAGCTGCTTCTTGGGAACGTTTAAACCGGATGAAAGAATGTACACAGATGCACTTAATAAATGTGGCGTTCCGGCGCGAGATACAGTATTTATAGATGATTCCCCGAAAAATCTGGAAGGAGCAGCAAAGCTTGGCATAACTCCGATACTTATAGCGGCAAATCCGGCTTCGGATGTTGATTCGCCCTATTTAAAGATTCGTTCTTTGTCGGAACTGTTATATTAGCCACGCTGTTTTTCAACTATCCTCGTATAATTCCTTTTTTGCACGGCTTTGCCGATGGGAGCGGACAGTACGCCGGCGGCAATGCCGAACAGCTCGGCAAACGCTTTCTTGGGAGGAATGGCAATGCCACGTTCCTCGTTACCGAGAAGGAGCAGGGTATCTCCCGGTTTAATTCCGACTATTTATATTGGATGACCCTGCAATTTGTAACTCGCCCTTTCGCAATTGGAAAATCACATCAGCCTCTTTCGCCAGTTCATTGGAGTGTGTCACGATTACCACACACTTGCCGGATTTGTGGGCGCTCTTTTTGAGAATGGACGTGATTTCGGCTGCGGTATCCTCATCCAGATTGCCGGTCGGCTCATCGGCGAGGATAACTTGTGCATCGCTGGCGAGAGCGCGGGCGATGGCTACTCGTTGCTGCTGGCCCCCGGACAGCTTCAGCACATTCCGTTTCGCTTCTTCTGCGGTCAACCCCAACTGTTCCAGAATGGGCAGAGGCGGCTGTTTAGCGGTCAAGGCTACGTTCTCCATCGGTGTTAGGTAGTCGATTAGGTTGTAGTTCTGGAAGATAAATGCTACATGACTGCGTCGGTGATCGGCAAGGCCGGTCTTTACAATATCCTCGCCCTGATACAAAATTTGACCGCTGGAGGGGCTGTCCAGACCGCCCAACAGGGACAACAGAGTGGTTTTCCCGCACCCGGAAGGGCCGAGAATAGCGTACATCTTACCATGTTCCATTTTGGCATTGATGCCCCGCAGAACTCGCTTTTTGTTCTCATAGGAGTATTGCAGGCCCCTTACTTCTAAAATGCTCATAATCAAAATCTCCTTTAGCTCATTTTCGACAAGATGTTTTTCGGCTTCATTTTTACGACCGGCAGGGATGCCAGTGTTACGGCAGCAGTACAGAGAACGATTCCCAACAGGTACACCCAAAGAAGTTGCTCCACGGTGACATGGACTTCGATGCTGTCAGGAGCCACCATATTGGAGGTATCGTAGGGGATGTATTGGCCTGTGATGTCCAGATATTCCGTCCCATCATCGGGGGTTTCAATTTCCAGGACGGGCTGTGTCTCTGCTGCTTGGCTGAACAACAAATTGCATGCCCTCTGCGCAATCGCTCCGCTGGAAAAATAAGACAGGCCAAAGGCAATCACGGCGATCATCAGTGTTTCAAGGATGTACTGCGTCACGATTTTGACCTTACTCACACCTATGGCGAGCAGGATGCCCGTTTCGTGTGTTCTCTGCTTGATCCACATATTGAGGATCAGCGCCAGAATACCGATGCTGACAATCACGATCCCGATAATCAATCCCGTCACCATGTTCTGCATAGCGGTCAAAGAGGATGCCACAGCTTCGTAGGCGGTATTATCAACAGTCAGCTTGAAACAGCTCCAGTCAAGGTCTAACTTCTGTATCTGTGCCGCGATCTTATCAATGTCCCTGGGATCGTCCACAAAAAACTCAACGCCATTGTCATACTGGATAACATCGTGCACCATGATCTCCTGCATGGCATTGTGATCGATAATCAGGCGGTTCCGCTTATCTGTTGACGTGGTGTTAAATTGTCCATCGTCCATAGTGACATCATATATTCCGACAATTTTCAGCAATACGTTAGGATAGCCACCTGCGTCATAGCAGCATTGTACCGTGATGGTATCGCCCAGCTTCAAGCCGTTTCTTTCAGCAAGTGCGGTGCTGATCAGGACGGCGTGATCGTCCTCCGGGGTGATGTGACGGCCCTCGACCAGTTTGAAAGCCCCTCGCCGGAAGTAGTTGAAATACTCGGAATTAGAAACGGAGGGAAGGGCGCTGTAATCTCTCACTTGCCCAAAGCTAATGCCTGGAATAAACGAAAAATCCGTTGCAAAGACGCTGCCAAAACCTATACCGTTATAGTCACGGATACCTTTGACGCTCATGACCTTTTCAATATCTGCGTCAGTAATCGGCGTACCTGTGTAGTCTACCAGCACACCGCCAATGCCCTGCTGGTATGTCCAGTTCTGGCTGTTGTCCATATCCCGTTCCAGCTTGATACTCCCGCCCACGGACTGCCGCAGGCTCAATGCGGACTGGTCTGCTGCCGCCAGAATGGAAAGCCCGGTCAGGACAAATGTAGAAATCACGAACAGGGTCAACAGCAGGATCAACATTTTCCCTTTTTTTCTGGTCGTGTAGAAAAATGCTCTTTTTAACATATCTGCGTTCTCCTTTAACTCATTTTTGATAGAATTTCTTTGGGATGAAGCCGGAATATCGGATATGCGGCTAGCATCACACCGACAATCACAACAAGCATCTCGATTCCATATTGCAGAAGCAATTTCCAGGCTGGAAGGTCAATGATGACCGCGCCGATCATATCCCGCAGGAATACCCCGATTTGCGCAGCGGCAAAATAGCTGATGGGGCAGGAAAGCAGGAATGTCAAAATCAGGATCGCCGTTGTTTCAACTAAAAACTGTGCGATGATATGTCTTTTTGCAACTCCGACAGCCAGCAGAACGCCAACTTCATGGACACGGCCCCGGATGCGCATGGCGAGAATCAGAAAGAGGACGATCATGCTAACGGTAATTGCCGAAACGATCAGAAGGGTCATTAGGCGTCCGATGGTCGAGAGTTGGTAAGCAATAGCGTCATATTCCGCTGTGTCCGTCTGGAGCGTGTAGTCCTCCCAGTGGAGCGGCGCGTCCTGCTTTATCTGCGACATGACGGTTTCCAGTCTGGCCGGATCAGTGACAAAGAAATCCACACGGCCCGAATAGGTTCCAGCTTCACTCTCCGTCAACGCCCAATAGGTACTGTGGTCAGTGAAAATAGTGTCAGCATCAAACTCCATACTTGCATCGCTCTCATAGATGCCGATGATCTTCACTGTTGCCGTTGGGTCTTTGAATGACAATTCGTTGCCAATACTCAACTCGTTTTCCTCTGCCAGTTCCCGACTGACCAGGGCGACGTGCTGATCTTCGGTTGTGATATGCTGACCTTCAACCAGTGTCAAAATACCGCCGGTGAAGTTTCGGTTCCATGCAGATGATGTATTGGCGGAGATCGTGCCGGACGGCATACCAGATGGAAGGATAAAGCCACTGGCTGTTGCGGTGGCTGACTGCTGTGCATTGCAGGCTTTGATTTCGGTGCTGCCTGCAATCAGGTCAATATCTTGCTGAGAAATGGGAATAAAAGAGAAATCTGCCCCGTTTGCGTTGAACTCCACCGGTTTTCCTCGCAGTGTAAAGGATGCTCCTACCGTTTTTCGCAGATTAGTGCCTGCGGCCTGGGTTGCACTCAACACAGAAAAGCTGATCGTAACAAAAAGCGTAATCAGCGCAAAGAGCAGGAACAGGGTCAGGTTTTTCCTTTTCTTCCGTGTGTCATAGAGAAAGGCCAGTTTCAGAACATTCAAAAAAAGATACCTCCTATCAATGTGATGGAGGTATCTTAGCATCTCAATGTGGAGCTATTATGGATGGTATGTGGATCTAATATGGAATTTGCGTGTTAGAAGGAGATTTGAAAGGACATACCATTTATATTTTCAGATGGTGTAAACGAATAGGATATATCCAGGGATTTCAAGATCATCGAAACAAGGTACAGTCCTAACCCGTTCCCGCCCGATGCACGGTCGCGTCCATAGTCGGGCCGATAGAACGGCTCAAAAATATGGGCAAGGTGTTCCGAGGGGATAGGGGTACACTCGTTTTCTATTACAAGCTGCCGTCCTTTGCAGGAAATGTCGATCATGCCGCCCGGTTTTGTATAGGAAACTGCATTTGCCAAAATGTTGGATATTGCTTTCTCAATCATCCCCTGCGGCAGATGCACGGTAAAAGATTCTTCTAACTCAACATTGACTGTGATTCCCTTGGCTTTTGCGGTAATCTGATATGGTTCCATGACGGTTTCGAGTGCGTCTGCTATCAGGAAATCAGTCTGCTCCTGCGCTCCGGCGAACTCTGCCCGTGATGCGTCAAGGATTTCCTTTATCATTTGGACAAGTCGGTCTGTCAATGCCTTGCACTTAGTGAGATAGGTGTCTCTATCTTTATATTTCCCTACACCGAGGATCATATTTTCCAGCATGGCACTGACTGCGGTGACAGGTGTTTTCAGCTCATGGGATGCGGCCCGCAGGAAGTTAGACTTTTGCATATCAGCGGCTTCTACCTTTTCAACTTCCTGCTCCAATGTCTGAATGGTGGACAGAAGCGTTTGATATAGGCTGTTCACATTGTCAGCCAACATCCCCATTTCATCCTGCCTATCATTCGGACAATGGGCGGCAGGCTCTAATTCCCGCATTTGTTCTGTTGCGGCGTTGATCTGCCTGATGGGGGTGGTAAACATCCGAGAGTAGGCTAGAGCGAACAAAATAGAAATGATCGCACAAAGTATGGCAGTAAACGGCAGTATCATCAGTACCGCACTGGCAGCATCCTCAATATGCTGGCGGGAGACAATGGCAGTTATACTCCCAGCCCCGTCTGCAAAGCCTTGTTCTACCTTGAAAAAATCCGCACCGCCCAACGGGTTCTCTTCCAGAGAGATTTCCACCCCAGCCTCCGTGGCATGTCCAATAATCGTCACTTCCACTTTGCCATCTGGAGAAGGAGCGGCATCGGTTTCTACCTTCAGCAAGTCCATATGATAAGTAAAGTCCTCATAGTCGATGGATATATTGGCAGTCCATTTAGCGGCAAACTCCGCCACACAATTCAGCCGTTCTTCTGGCCGGGTCATGGTGATCTGCTGGACCAATCGGGCGGCATCCGTTTCCAATGCCTTTTTCTGCTGGTAGTTATAGGCCCACGGCATCAGAAAGTAGATCAGCGTGTGGGAGAGCAGGATAATAATCAGCATCAGGCTCAACGTATAAAGGAATGTTTTCGGGAAAATCTTTAGTTTTTTCATTGGCTGACCTCAAGTTTATATCCAATTCCTTTGACTGTTTTAATGCAGTCAAGGTGCAGCTTTTTCCGTAGGTTTTTGATGTAGGTATCGACGAGTCGATCAAGTACATACGAATTTTCGCCCCATACTCCGTCCAGAATTTGTGTCCGGGACAGCACCAGACCTTCATGTTCAACCAGCAATTTAAGCAAGTCAAGTTCTTTTGCAGTAACTTCCAATTCTCCATTTGAATCGTGGGCGGCGTAGCCAGAGAAATTGACCGTTAGATCGCCGCACGTCCATATATCTACCTTTTCAGACAGTTTGCTCCTGCGCAGCAAGGCCGCGACCCGTTTTCCCAGGATGACCATAGAAAACGGTTTTGTCATGTAATCATCGGCTTGCCCGTCAAAACTGGCGACTTGGGTTTGTTCGTCCTCCATGGCCGTCAGCATAAGTACCGGGACTTGGCTTGTTTTACGGATGGAGTTCAGGACAGCCAATCCCGTAATGGTGGGAAGCATGATATCCAGCACAACAAGGCCGATTTTATTTTCAGAGAACAGGGTGATTGCTTCGTCACCATCAAGAGCTGAAATTGTGTTGTGTCCAGCTTCTTGCAAATATTCGCAAACGGCTTCGTTGGTGTCAATATCGTCCTCAACAATCAATAGTGTTGCCATCAGCGCACCTCCTTTGGCATAGTGTAACATGGCAATGTGGAGTGTGTATGGAATTTTATCTATCTCCGCAATTTCCATTTGCACCAACACTGAAAGTATAGCATACGCCAAATCGGTTCATAATGCCACGGTATGTTTGTCGTATATATAAAATGATTCAATATTACCGGACTTTCTCTTTCTTACTGATATGGAATCCGGTCTTTAAATATAGATTCACGGCATTCTGATTCCATTCAGCTACATGCAGAACGATTTCGTCATAGCCCTGTTCTTTTATATGATTCATTCCCCATAATAGCAATTTCTGTCCAAAACCTTGTCCTTGAAATGCTTTATTAACGATCAGATCATCTACTTCATTGCCGTAACAGGAGACAGCACCTATGATTATTCCGTCTTGCAGGTAAAGAAAAGTATCATTTGTTTTGTTTTTCATCTGAGAATAGTCAGAATAAAAAATATATGGTTCAATCTCCAAATCTTTTCTCATCTCATAAAAGCATTCATTATATATTCGCATATATTCATTCCAATATTTTTGTTGAAAAGAAACACAGGACATAATTGTCGGCTGCTTTAATGTTCCGTTAAATGACATTTCGTAAACAATTATTTCTTTCATCGGCAATTCTCCTGAGCGTTTGATTTTTTATGGCGAATTACAGCATTAATTTATTTTGTAAGTTATAAATCATAGTAAAATTTTTTCATACTACAAAATTTTTTCCATATATCCACAGGTAAATGGAAAAAAATCAAATTTTTGTATACCAGTATGGATAAAGCCAAATGTTTCATACCATTTTCTTAGTACCGTGTTTTCTTCAACAATGCTGATCTTAATCTTATTAATGTTTAGGTCTTGCGCAACCTTAAAGGCATTTTCTAAAAGTTTTTTCCCTATTCCGTTGTGCCTGTATGTAGGAATAACACACAAATTATTTAACTCACACTCATTATGATCTCTTATT
>JAAUZY010000105.1 GCA_014804355.1 Lachnospiraceae bacterium | reverse complement strand
AGTACTCTGGTAGATATATGTAATGGATATAATACCAATTTCAGCACGGTCTTGGATGTAAATGTTCTCGGAATGGATGATTCGTATGAAGAAATATAAGAATAGATTGCGTTATGGGAGGAAGAAAACGATGAAGCAGGATAAAAAATTACTTTTGCTACTAGTGCCATTGATTTTTGTAGTGCTGCTAGTTGTTCCTCTGTTGATTCTTGATATTGTACCAAGGTCATATATACAAGGAATGCCGGATGTGATAGGGGGGACATATGTATTAATACTAGGTACATCAATGATAATATGGTGTTTATTTTTTTATTATATCCCAACAGGTGTATATATTGCGATACTGGTTGTATACACAGTGGTTTCCTGGAGATGGATTATGAGGAGCAAGAAAGGTAATGCGATGTACTTTATAGTGTGGCTTGTTCTCTGTGTATTGTCAATTCTGATGTATTGGAAGTGGGGATCGGAATATTGCATTATGATAAGGCAATAAATCTGTGATACGATTCGTGTATCCGCCTTTCACTTTGTTTTTTTTCCGCAAAAACAATCATAGCAAAGTTTTATGCTAATCAGGAAGCCCAGAATGCATATAACAAAATAAAAGAGCAGATGGAAAGCTTTCTATATTCTTTTTATAAATTGAGTCTCTTGTAATATACCATGGATAGTATATATCGTTTTCTTGCGCATTTATATGATTTGGATTGTGTATGGGATGTTTACGATACTGATGAATATAATAGTGATGATAATAATACCGGCTTTGATATTTCTGTGGGGAATAATTATGACACTATAACTAATAAGTATCATGTTTTGAAGAATTTTAAGAATAGATTTTGCTGTGGGAGGAAGAAAACGATGAACAAGGATAAAAAAATATGCTTGCTACTAGTGCCACTAATTTTTATAATACTATTATTTGTTCCAAGGATGATTTTTGTTCCAAAGGCAGATGCGCAAGGAATGCCGGAGGTGATATGGAATATATCTTTCGTAATGCTAGCATCAGTGTTTATTATATGGACTATTTTATTATATCCCAATAGGCGTATATATTGCGATGCTGGCTGTATATACGGTCATTTTCTGGACATGGATATTGAAGCGAAAGAAGGGGAATGTAATGTACTTTATTGTATGGCTTGTCCTCTGTGTATTGTCAATTTATATGTATTGGAAGTGGGGAGATCTATATCATGCAATGATGACTGTGTAATCAAAGTTTTAGGGTTTGCCATCAGTCGAGAAATCTGTCCGTAGATGGCAACACGCCCTTCAGGGATTTCCTCCACTACAGAAAGTATTTCATAAATCAAATCGTCGGACAGCACGGTACTGTTTTCTTTTTGCGTGTACATAGTCTTTTATCCTCTTTACTGATTTTCAATTATAACTTTATCACTAAACGGGAAGACAAACCAAAGCGTTTCAATCGATTCACCATATCCAGCATGTTTTATGCTATAATTCTTAGACAGCCTAATTTCTTTCGTTTTATTCTTATTAGGGCTTGTCATGTTCTGTGGGAAGCGATGACGGGGAAAATCATAGGTGGGTTTCAGTTGATATGGTTGCAAATGAAGAAGTAGAAAAATGGAAAAGTAAAAGGTGAGCAGATGGGATATTTTCCTTTTTTTGTGGATATAACCGGGAAAAGTGGCGTGATCGTAGGCGGGGGAAAGGTTGCGGCTAGGAAGGTGGAGAAGCTGCTTATGTTCGAACCGAATCTGACCGTGATTGCGCCTCAGATTGAAGAATGTATACGAACACAGGAGAAGCTGTTGCAAAAGGATACAGCGGCATCCTTATGTTTTATAGAGCGGGAATTCAGGATGGCAGATTTAGCAGGAGCGGATTTCGTGATCGCGGCGACAGATGATGAAACGCTGAATGGTCATATATCGGACTATTGTAAGTCGAAACAGATTCCGGTAAATGTAGTAGATGACAAGGAAAAGTGCTCTTTCTTTTTTCCGGCTTTGGTGAAAGAAGGAGCTCTGACTATAGGGATTTCGACAGACGGCAAAAGTCCAGTGGCGGCGTCCTGGGTGAGGAAAGAAATTACTCGAACACTTCCGTCTGGGCTTGGGGATACTATTGACTTAATTGGTCAAATCCGGCCACGGGTGATGGAACTGGATGTGCCGGAAGCGGTGAGAAAAGATATTTTGGAGAGGATGTTTCTGTATTGTATGGAAAAAGATGGTGAAGTAACGTTGGAGGAATTGATGAGTAAATTTTTCGTAAATTAAAAAGAGCCGAAGACTGGTATTTTCATGTGTATTTTTATTGACTCTCTGATAGCATTTATGCTATCATTGCATTAGGAATAAAAGAAAGGAAGCACGCACATTACTAAATGTACATATTTGAATTCTATGAGAATACTGCAGGTAACTCTGAATTATGGGACTTTCTCGAAGAGCTTCGTGTAAAATCTGCGAATAATAAGGATGCCCGCATACAATATAAGCAGATAAGCCTTTATATTCAGCTTCTTCAGGATAATGGAACAAGGCTGCCGGAAAATATTACCAAGCATCTCGATGAAGATATTTGGGAACTTCGCCCCGGAAACAACAGGGTTTTTTATTATTACTATAAAGACGATAAATTTGTTCTTTTACATTATTTTCGCAAGAAATCACAGAAAACACCTAAGCGTGAGATTGATCGTGCCAAAGCAGAACGTGACGATTATCTTGCTCGGAAGGAGGCAGAAGCATGAGGACATGGAATGATTATAAAGATCATGTAAAAGCAATTGACCCTGAAGCTAAAAAAGATATTGAAGAGGTTGAAAGTATAGCTGCCATTGTTGGAGCCCTGATAGAACAGCGCAATGCTCTTGGTATAAGCCAGAGAGAGCTTGCTGCAATGTGTGGAATTCCACAATCTTCTGTAGCGCGCATCGAATCCTTTAAAACAGTACCAAACCTTGATACTCTTCTTAAGATTATGCAGCCGCTTGGCTTAAAACTTTCTGTTGCGGTTGCTGAATGAAATCTATCCCTGGATCGTTGGATCTGGGGATTTTAATTCTTCTATATTTTGATGAACAGGGAGAAAATCTATGAACAAAATCCGGATTGGTACAAGGGGCAGTAAACTGGCGCTAAAGCAGGCATCTCTTGTGCAGGAGGCATTGCAACAGGCAGACGGCCTGATAGAGACCGAAGTCATAGTTGTACATACGAAAGGTGATAAAGTTCAGGATAGACCCTTATCCGAAATCGGGGACAAGGGAGTTTTTGCTTCGGAATTAGAGCAGGCTTTGCTAAACGGACAGATTGATATAGCAGTACATTCCGCGAAAGACCTGCCCATGGATCTGGCAGATGGATTGAGTATTGTGGCTGTACTTCCGAGAGGTGATGTCAGGGATGTGTTTGTAATTCCTGAGGGCGGGAGAATGCCTCTTCCGGCAGGGAGCGAACAGGAAGCTGCAAATGTGTCTGACAGGAGCTTTGTAATCGGAAGTGGCAGCAGGCGGAGGCAGCAACTGGCAAGTCAGATGTGGGAGAATGTGGTCTTTGAAAATATTCGCGGAAATGTGGACACCCGTCTGAGAAAGCTGAAGGATGGCAGCAGTGATGGAATCATCTATGATGGGATCATATTGGCAAAAGCAGGATTGGACCGGTTGGGGATTAGCTCGGAACAGGAAAAAGGATTGGAGTTTTATCCTCTTCCGCCGGAGCAGTTTCTTCCGGCAGCGTGTCAGGGAATCATTGCAGTGGAGGCTGTGCAGGATTCTGTCGCTGCTATGTTGTGTAGAAAAATTACGGATTCAGGGACGGAACTTTGCTTTCTGGTGGAGAGGGAAGTGCTGGTGCAGCTTGCAGCGGACTGTAGTGAAGCTGCCGCTGCATGGTGCAGGCAGGAAAAGGATGGTCTGACGCTGGATGCGATGTATGCAGGAAACAGGGAGAGACTTGTTTGTGTAACGGCTTCTTATGCGGGCGAAATGGAAGAGGATAGAGCAGAGCAGCTTCGTGCGGGATTGGCGATGGCGCGGGAGGCAGCGAAAACTGTAGCGGGCATTGAATCTTCATGAAAAGAAACAGTCTAAGTAAAAACGGAGTAACAGTGAAGCAAAAGGCTGAACTGTTACAAAACGGACATAATACAGCATTTATTGTCGGGAAAAGTGCACCTGAAAATCATATACTTGAGTTGACATTATAAATGATCAGGAGGGTGCACATATGGAAGCGTATATTTTGGAACACTACAGAAAGACGGGAACTTATACTTATGCAGGAGGCTATAAAGATTACTTTTGCTCCCTGCCAGACGATATTGCCGTGCTGGGCAGACTGGTATGTAGTCAGGTAATACACAGGGTAACCTTGAAAGAGGGAAACACCAATGCCAACGCTACCCTTTTGTATGGGGATATGAACCGGTATCCCTGGTATCGGCTGCGATGTGAGGATGATGTCCTTTTGACGGCTCCGGCTCTTACCGCAGAGCTGTTTCGTATGGATGAACGTGGCTTTGTGAAGGACAGGAAGGTAGAACATAAAATTGTGGTAACATGCCGCTATGTGTCCGTGCTGATGAGCGCTATCCTAAAGGCCAAAGGGATTCCGGCAAGAAGCCGTGCGGGATTTGCACCTTATTTTAAAGAAGGCGTCAGCATGGACCATTGGATCAATCAGTATTATAATGAAAAAGAGAGACGATGGGTCACATTCGATGCGGATGGTTTTTATGAGGAGGGAGGTATGCCTCTTTCCCAATATGATATGCCTGCGGACAGCTTTGATTGGGCAGCAGAAGCCTATCTTACTGTGAGAAGAGGAAAGACGGACGGCAGGCAGTATCTGTATGCGGACGGGTTAGGAACCTGTTCTCTTCCTGCGCTGGTTCGTTATTTGATCTATGATTTTCATGCGCTTATGAATCACGAATTGACATACAGTTTTATACCCGTTTATCTGGACGGTAGGCTGGACAGGCTGACTGAGGAGGAGCTGCAAGAGTTAGATCGACTGGCGGAATGGATGCTGGAACCGGATAGACATTTTGATAAACTTTGCGCGCTTTGGAAACAGGAAAGGAAGTTCAGAATTTTAAACAGTCCGCTTGTGGGAGCATATGATCACGGCGCAGAGTTGGAGGACTGACGTATGGATTGGATCAAAGCCGTAGAAGATGCAATCGAATACATTGAGGCAAACATCACAGAGGACTTGACGATCGCCGGAATAGCTTCCCAAGTGAATCTATCCGCATTTTATTTTCAAAAAGGTTTTGCAATGTTGTGTGGATATACCGTAGGCGAGTATATTCGAATGAGGCGGTTATCTCTGGCAGGAAGCGAGTTGCTGTCATCAGACGTTAAGGTAATAGATCTGGCAGTAAAATATGGTTATGATTCGGCGGACAGTTTTACCAAAGCATTCACGCGTTTCCATGGAAGCACGCCGACAGCTGTGCGCAAAAACAGAGCAGCTCTTAAGTCCTTTGCCCGATTACACATAAAGTTATCATTGGAAGGCGGCAGCGTAATGGAGTACCGGATCGAAGAAAAGGCAGCATTTAAGGTAATGGGCATTTCGCGAATATTTTCTTATGAATCGGCCAATACGGACATCCCTAAGTATTGGGATGAGGTTTATATTGGTGCTACTCAAAAGCTTGTGATGGGAATGTACGGAATCTGCTTTGATGCTGAAATGAGCGGTAATCAGTTCCGATATATGATTGCAGATGACTTGCAGGAAGAAGTCGCCGCAGAGCGCAAGCTGGAAGAGTATGAGATTCCGGTGCATACATGGGCGGTCTTTCCGTGCAGAGGTCCGATGCCGCTTGCGTTGCAGGAGGTCAATCGCAGAATCTTTTCCGAGTGGCTTCCGGCAAGCCGATATGAGCTCAGTGAGGGATATAATATTGAGTATTACAGCGATGCGGCTGATTATAAAGAGGGTAAGAGTGATCCGGAATACTATGCGGAGGTTTGGATTCCGAAAAAAAAAAAAAAACAAGATGGTGATTCATAATTTTGGTAAAACATATTTACAATTCCGTTAAATGTATGCTATAGTAATAAAAAGCATATTTTCTACAAAAACAGATCGGTAATTTCTATTTATATTCTAAGTTTCAGAAAATCCATGCTTTGTTCCCAATTAACTTTACTAAGGCAGGAGGATCTGAAGCGGTTCTCCTGTGACGGGCTTTTTCTATTTGAAATGGTCTGTCAATGACCAAGGAGGACACAGAATGAACCAGACAAATGTACAACGTAACTTTAAAGACACAGTATTCCGTATGCTTTTTCGGGAAAAGGAAAATCTGCTCGGCCTGTATAACGCGCTGAACCGGACATCCTATACGGATGTGGGTAATCTGGAGATCACCACACTGGAAAATGCAGTCTATATGAATTATAAGAATGATATTTCCTTTGTGTTTGATTTTGAGCTGCTGCTCTATGAGCACCAGTCCACATACAACCCCAACATGCCGTTACGGGATCTGTTCTATGTGAGCCGGGTACTGCAGAGAAGAATCAAAGACGAAAATCTGTACAGCGGGAAGTTTGTCAGGATTCCGGCCCCAAGTTTGTGGTGTTTTATAACGGAACAGATTTCCAACCTGAACAGCAGGTACTCCGGCTGTCGGATGCCTTCGAGAAGAAACAGGACCATCCGGCATTGGAACTGACTGTCATTGTTTATAACATCAACTTGGGACATAATCAGGAGCTTCTGGAAACTTGCAGCCTGTTAAAAGAATATGCCCAGTATGTGGAGCAGGTCAGGACTTATGCAAAAGAAATGGCCTTCCCGGAAGCGGTGGAGCAGGCGGTGGACCATTGTATCAGAAACGGAATACTTTCGGATTTTTTATCCGAGAATCGGGCGGAGGCGATAGCAGTGAGTATCTTTGAGTACGATGAGGAGAAGCATATACGGAGCGAGCGGAAGGAATGGCGTGAGATCGGTCATGCCGAGGGCCTTGAGGAAGGCCTTGCCAAAGGCCATAAAGAAGGTCTTGCTGAGGGCGAGGCCAGAGCCTTACAGTTAATACAGAAGCTTACGGAGTTCGGTAAAACAGAGGAACTGACGCGTGCCCTGTCTGATCCGGCATATCGGGAGCAGTTGTATCGTGAATATGGTCTGTAAGTAAACAGATGTGAAGCCATGATATTCGGATGTCTATTCTCAGTATTTATAAGAGTGCGGGCAGAGCAGTATCTTTGAGTAAGGGAGAAGAGCGGGAGTTGAAGACGGGAAAAGTATATCTGACCGGCGGCGGTTGCGGAGATCCGGGGCTTTTGACTCTGAAGGCGCTGGAAGTTCTGCGCGGCTGCGATGTGGTAATCTATGACAGTCTGGTGTCGGAAGAACTGCTGGAGCTGACGAGACCGGATTGTGAAAAAATATATGTGGGCAAGCGGTACGGCAGTCATGCCATGAAGCAGCCTGAGATCAATGCCCTGCTGGTGGAGAAAGCTGGGGAGGGGAAGACTGTGGTGCGCTTAAAAGGCGGCGACCCTTACGTGTTCGGCAGAGGCGGCGAAGAGTTTCTTACGCTGCGGGAAGCGGGGATATGCTGCGAGGAGATACCCGGAATCACTTCCGCAATAGCGGTTCCGGCTGCGGTCGGTATTCCGGTTACGCATAGAGGACTTTCGGCAGGTGTTACGGTGGTGACGGGTACGGCGGTTGAGAAGGGCGGACAGGATCGGCTGCAAATGGATTTTGAAACTTTGGCACGGTTGGATGGTACGCTGGTGATCCTGATGGGGATGCACCATCTGCAAGAGATTGCGGAGGGATTGATGGGAGCCGGTAAGGCCCCTGATACGCCCTGCGCCGTCATTATGGAGGGGACTACCGATCGGCAGAGATGCATGAGGACTGTGCTGACACAGCTTTATAAAGAGTCTTCCGAGCAGGGTTTTACGTCTCCGGCGGTTATTGTAATCGGAACGGTGGCAGAATTGGAATTGTTATCAGAGAAAGATAACGGCTCGGAGTGGCAGCAGATATTAAGGAGAACAGATGAGTGGGAGTTAGGCCTGATACTTAAAAAACCACTGACCGGAATTACTGTAGGGGCTACCGGGACACCGCATTTTGTACAAAAGTTGTCGGCGGCGCTTACAGAGAAAGGCGCCGATGTATGGGATATGGGTTTTATGGAGATTTGTCCAAGTGAAAGTAAGCTGCCGGATCTGGAAGACTGCGGATGGCTTGTTTTTACAAGTCCAAACGGAGTCAGGGTATTTTTGGATAAAATGAAACAGGAACGAAAGGACTTGCGCATTCTTTACGGGAAGCGAATCGCGGTGATCGGACCGGGAACGGCGGCAGTTCTTGCAGAGATTGGAATATATGCAGACTATATGCCGGAAATATACGATGCCGCGCATTTGGCAGAAGGATTGACGGAGAGGATTCTAGTTGAACAGCGGGACGGCCATAAAGATAAAATCCCGGCTGTTTTTCTTAGAGCCGCGCAGGGAAGTGAATCACTACCTCATATTTTTGACAAGAAGGGAATTGCATTTCTGGAACATTCGCTCTACAACTTAGAGGTTCAAGAGGAAAAACGTGCCGTGTCGCTCACGAAGGAGCCGGACTATATTGTGTTCGGATCAGCCATGGGTGTGCGGGCATATTTCGAGGGAATAGAACAGGCGGGGATTGTGAATACGAAGAGCCGATATGTCTGCATCGGAGAACTGTGCGGTGAGGAATTAAAAAGGCACACGGAAAGCCACTTCCTGACGGCACAGGAATCCAGCGTGGATTCGATCGTGGAATGTCTATGTGAATATAGTGCCACGGCAGAAACTTGATATAAAGTTTGTGAAAACATAAAACATGCTTCAGGTAGTAACGAAAGCATTTAATTGGTTAGAGGATGTGTTGACCTTGACGGTTTTTGACAAGAAAATTCGATTTTAAGAACTGCAAGTCGAAAAATATAAAAATGCAAGCAGTTTCCGAACTGCAAGACGGAAAATATTGACAATTATGGACTTACAGTTATAATGAAAGCAAGAAAGCAGGCAAGGAGGCACTGCATGAATAACCTTATAAATCGACAGTTATATCTGGAACAACTGATT
>JAAUZY010000104.1 GCA_014804355.1 Lachnospiraceae bacterium | reverse complement strand
CGCAAAAAGCGTAGCGGACACTAGACTCGTGAGATACCTCGTCAAGTGCCGACGCTTTTTGAGGGGTTCCTTCAGATATTAACTCCCCTCTGAGCTTAGGCTGTGGCGTGGGTATGAATAGTAACAATTATTTTAGTATAAAAAAAGGATTTGGCTGACAGGCATAGAATAATAAAATAGAACGGTTGTTTTGCGTAGGAAGAAAGGCAGAGCCATGAATATACGGGAAAGTTTGGAACAGTGGGAGAAAGAGTATCTCAGTCCCTATGCCATGCTCAGTATGAATTCCAAGGGAAGGGTCAGACCGGAAGAACAGTGCGATATCAGGCCGGTATTCCAGCGGGATCGGGACAGGATCATACATAGTAAGTCTTTCAGGCGGCTGAAGGATAAGACGCAGGTGTTTTTGACACCGGAAGGAGACCACTACAGAACGCGCCTGACGCATACATTGGAAGTCAGCCAGACGGCCAGAACGATTGCGAAGGCCCTGCAGCTTAACGAGGATCTGGTGGAGGCCATTGCGCTGGGACATGATCTGGGACATACGCCTTTCGGGCATGCGGGGGAGCGGGCGCTTAACCGTGCCTGTCCGTACGGGTTTAAACATAACGAACAGAGTGTGAGAACGGTGGACCTTCTGGAGAAGGACGGGCAGGGTATCAATCTGACAATGGAGGTAAGGGACGGTATTCTGAATCATCAGACCACCTCTATGCCTGCTACTTTGGAAGGCAAGATCGTGCGTCTGGCGGATAAGATCGCTTATATTCATCATGATATGGATGATGCGGTCCGCGGCGGGATTCTGAAAGAGTCTGATGTACCGGAGGAGATCAGCAGCGTGATAGGGTATAGCTGCGGTCAGAGGCTGGATTTCTTTATTCACAATATTGTGACCAACAGCCGGGGCAAAGATGATATCTGCATGTCGCCGGAGGCGGAGGAAGGAATGCAGAAGATGCGGGCGTTTATGTTTCGCAATGTCTACAAGAATCCGATCGCTAAGGGACAGGAGAATAAGGCGGAGAGCCTGATCGTTACGCTGTATGAGTATTATATGAATCACACGGAGAAGCTGCCGAAGTTCCTCTACAGGCTCATGGAAGAGGGAGAGCCTCTGGAAAAGATCGTATGCGATTATATCGGCTCCATGACGGACCGGTTTGCCATAGCCCAGTACCAGGATATCTATATACCTAAGACATGGCACGGGTGATAAAAATAACAGTAAAGGATTAAGAAGGAGTACCATGTATTATCCGGAAGAGCTGATTGAAGAAATCAGAGTAAAAAATGATATTGTGAGTGTGATCTCCGGGTATGTCCGTATGCAGAAGAAAGGAAGCAATTATTTCGGACTATGCCCGTTTCATAATGAGAAATCGCCTTCCTTTTCGGTA
Organism: Lachnospiraceae bacterium; assembly: GCA_014804355.1. Taxonomy (GTDB): domain Bacteria; phylum Bacillota; class Clostridia; order Lachnospirales; family Lachnospiraceae; genus UBA3282. The sequence continues at coordinate 37,323 of JAAUZY010000104.1, read as the reverse complement.
TCTCCCGGTAAACAGATGTATTATTGCTTCGGCTGCGGGGCAGGCGGCAATGTAATAACGTTTGTTATGGAATATGAGAACCTGACTTTTCAGGAGTCCGTCAAGATGTTGGCGGATCGGGCGGGTGTGAATCTGCCGGAGCTGGAATATAACGAGGAAGCCAGACAGAAGGAAAGCAGGCGTGCGAAACTGCTGGAGATCAATAAGGAAGCTGCGAAATACTATTATTATATGCTGCGCTCCCCAAGAGGCAGGACAGGATATCAGTATCTGGCGGGAAGACAATTGTCAGAAGAGACCATGAAAAAGTTCGGCTTAGGTTATGCGGACGGTGCAGGCTCTGATCTGACGGCATACCTTAGATCTAAGGGATTTGCCGACGAACTGATTAATGAGTCGGGGCTTACCGGATTCGACGAAAAACGGGGCGTGCATGATAAATTCTGGAACCGGGTCATGTTTCCGATTCAGGACAGTAATCACAGAGTGATCGGGTTCGGCGGACGCGTGATGGGGGATGCCAAGCCGAAATACTTAAATTCACCGGAGACAATGATCTTCGATAAGAGCCGTAACCTGTATGGACTGAATTTTGCCAGAACTTCCCGCAAGGGTAATGTTATTCTCTGCGAGGGGTATATGGACGTGATCGCCATGCATCAGGCGGGATTCACACAGGCGGTCGCATCGCTCGGAACCGCTTTTACAACGGGACAAGCCAGTCTCTTAGGGCGATATACGGAGGATGTGCTGCTTGCCTATGACAGTGACGGCGCCGGGGTGAATGCGGCGATGCGCGCCATCGGTATTCTGAAAGAATCGGGACTGCGGGGCAAGGTGATCGATATGCAGCCTTATAAGGATCCCGATGAATTCGTGAAGAATATGGGTGCGGACGCTTTTCAGGAACGAATCGATCAGGCACAGAACAGTTTCTTCTTTGAACTTAAGATACTGGAGCGGGACTATAATATGGAGGATCCCGAATCAAAGACCGCATTTCACAGGGAGATTGCCAAGAAGCTGTGCGGTTTCGAGGAAGAGGTGGAGCGGGAGAATTATATAGAATCCGTGGCGCAGAAGTACAATATCGGCTTTGATAACTTACGTAAATTAGTGAGCGGATATGCTGCGCGGACCGGGCTGGTACAGCCGGTGGCACGGCCAAAGAGCACCGTCACGAAGAAGAATACGCCGGAAGAGAATACGAAGCGGTCGCAGAGGCTGCTGCTTACGTGGATCACCGAAGAACCGGAGATTTATCCGAAAATTAAGGCTTATATCACGGCGGCGGATTTTACGGAGCCGCTGTACCGGCAGGTGGCGGACAGGCTGTTTGCTGATCTGGAACAGGGCAGCTACAATCCGGCGGCGATCATCAGCACATTTGAGGAAGAGCAGGAACAGCGGGCGGTTGCGGAACTCTTTAACACCAGATTGGAAGAAATCAATACGGATAAGGAACGGGAGAAGGCGCTGCACGATATCCTCTGTGCCGTGAAGCAGAACAGCTTCGACTATTATTCCGGCAGGATGGGATCTGATATGGACGCGATCAATCAGGTAATATCGGGTAAAAAGGCGTTGGAAGAACTTAGAAAAACGCATATTTCCTTATAATAAGGGTAAGCTATTCGCAGGAAACTGTCGTTAGACGGGCTTGTATACGGCGGATAGAACATAGAATTTGAAACATAGGAAGGATGGGCCAGAGAATGGACGAAAATGTACAGGCAAGGTTTGAAGAGCGACTCAAAGAGCTCTTGACGATTGCTAAGAAGAAGAAAAATGTTTTGGAATATCAGGAGATCAGCGACTTCTTTGCGGAGTTTTCACTGGAAGAGGATCAGTTTGACAAGATATTGGAAACATTGGAACAGAATAATGTAGATGTACTCCGGATTACCGAGGATGACGACGTGGATGATGAAGAGATCATCCTGACTGAAGAGGATGAGGTGGATGTGGAGAACATTGACCTGTCCGTGCCGGACGGGATCAGTATCGAAGATCCGGTCAGAATGTACTTGAAGGAAATCGGTAAAGTACCGCTGCTCAGCGCAGATGAAGAGATCGAACTGGCTAAGAAGATGGAGATGGGAGATCAGGAAGCGAAGAAACGCCTTGCGGAAGCAAACTTACGTCTGGTGGTCAGCATTGCCAAACGCTATGTGGGGCGCGGTATGCTTTTCCTTGACCTGATCCAGGAAGGAAATCTGGGATTGATCAAGGCGGTTGAGAAGTTCGATTATCGCAAAGGTTATAAATTCTCTACCTATGCTACATGGTGGATTCGTCAGGCCATTACCAGAGCGATAGCGGATCAGGCCAGAACCATCCGTATTCCGGTGCATATGGTGGAGACCATCAATAAACTGATCCGCGTCAGCAGACAGTTATTGCAGGAGCTGGGGCGTGAACCTACCCCGGAAGAGATTGCGGAGCAGATGAATATGCCGGTAGAGCGCGTGCGTGAGATCCTCAAGATATCGCAGGAGCCGGTTTCTTTAGAGACACCCATCGGTGAGGAGGAGGACAGCCATCTCGGTGATTTTATTCAGGATGACAATGTGCCTGTTCCTGCGGATGCGGCCGCTTTTACCCTGTTAAAAGAGCAGTTGGTGGAGGTGCTTGGGACGCTGACGGAGAGAGAGCAGAAGGTGTTACGGCTGCGTTTCGGTCTGGACGATGGGCGTGCAAGGACTTTAGAAGAGGTGGGCAAGGAATTTAATGTCACCCGTGAGCGTATCCGTCAGATCGAGGCAAAAGCGCTGCGTAAACTCCGCCATCCGAGCAGGAGCCGCAAATTAAAGGATTATCTGGACTGATGAGACCCGTTGTATTATCGAAGAGACTGCAGGCTGTAGCGGCCATGGTCACGGCAGGTAATAGTGTTTGTGATGTGGGATGTGATCATGGATTTGTGCCGATTTGGCTGGTGGAGCAGGGGATCAGTCCCAGAGTGCTGGCGATGGATGTGCGGAGCGGACCTCTTAGCGCGGCCAGTGACCATATTGCAGAGCATGGTCTGGAATCCCGTATTGAGACAAGATTGTCGAATGGTTTACATAACTATAATGTCGGCGAGGCTGATACGCTGATTTGTGCCGGTATGGGCGGCGGACTGATGATGAGGATTCTGTCGGAGGACCAAGACAAGACGGCATCCTTCCGGGAATTGATCTTACAGCCGCAGTCGGAGATCGAGCGGTTTCGTGCCGGACTGCGGGAAATGGGATATCGGATCGCTGATGAGCAGATGATTGAAGAGGACGGCAAATTCTATCCGATGATGCGGATTGATGTTGAATTATGTAAACTTAAAGAAGAAAATTGTACCGATGACCATGGGGCAAATCGTATTGATATGGCTTATGCACGAAACAGCGATATAGTTTTCGGAAATATTGTAGACGATAGCGTGTTATGTAAACTTGAAGACCGCTACGGAGGTCTTTTACTGAGAAGAAAGGACCGGACACTGGCGGCATATCTGCGGCGGGAAGACCGGATCTACGGTGAGATACTGGCAAAGCTGCAGACGGAGGGGCTGTCGGATGTTAAGCGGGAGCGCAGATACACGGAAGTGTCAAAATTGCGGGATGAATGCCGGATGGCCATATGGATCGTGGCGGATCACCCGCAGACATAGAACAATGGCAAAAAGGGGAGGAGATTATATTTATGGTTACGATCAGGATTAACGGGCAGGAGAGACAGTTTGAGGACGGAATTCAATATGAGCTGATCGCAGAAGAATACCAGAATGAATGTACCAGTCAGATCGCGCTTGTCGTAGCGGACGGCAAGATACGGGAGCTGATGAAGCGGGCGGAGCATGACTGTGAGCTGGAATTTATTACATATGAAAATGTGATCGGACATAAGACCTATGTACGCTCCGCTATTATGTTGATGATGAAGGCGATCAAAGATATAGTGGGTATGGAAGCGGCCGTCAATGTAAAAGTGGAGTTTGCTATCGGAGCGGGATATTATTGCAGCTTCAAACACGGTCTTAAAATGGATGCAGAGACGATCGGGAAGGTCAAGGACCGCATGGGCGAGTTAGCGGATATGGATATGCTGGTGACTAAGAAAGCATATCCGGCCGATGAGGCAGTGGCGCTTTTTAAGGAACTCGGTATGGAAGATAAAGTTTCTCTTTTCAGATATCGCAGAAGTTCCAATATAAACGTATACTGTCTGGGTGATTATTATGATTATTATTACGGCTATATGTTGCCCAGCACGGGATATATACGACAGTTTGACCTGTTCCCGTATGAAGAGGGCATGATCTTACTCCTGCCGGAGAAGGAGGAACCGGAGAAACTACCGGAATTCGTGCCCAAGCCGAAGCTGTTCCGTACGCTCATGACGACATGCGAATGGGGCATAGAGATGGGAATAGATACGGTAGGAGACTTAAATGATAAGATCTGTCAGGGAGACATTGCAGACCTGATTCTCGTACAGGAGGCGTTTCAGGAGCGCAGGATCAGCGAGATTGCCAGAGATATTGCAAGGCGCGAGGGCGTGAAGTTCGTTATGATCGCGGGGCCTTCATCCTCCGGTAAAACGACCTTTTCTCACAGATTATCCATACAGCTTCGTACTTATGGGCTTAAGCCTCATCCCATCGGGCTGGATAATTATTATCTGAATCATGAGGATACGCCCCTCGACGAGCAGGGAAAGCCTGATTATGAGTGTCTGGAGGCGCTGGATGTGGAGCAGTTTAATCAGGATATGAGCGATCTGCTGGCGGGTAAGGAAGTGAAACTTCCTACCTTCAATTTCAAGACCGGCAAGAGAGAGTACAGCGGTAAGATTACGAAGCTGGAAGCGGACGATATTCTTGTGATCGAAGGAATCCACGGACTCAACGAGAAGATGTCCCATTCCCTGCCGGCGGAGAGTAAATATAAGATCTATATCAGTGCGCTCACCTGCTTAAATGTGGATGAACATAACCGTATTCCCACGACTGACGGCAGGCTGTTGCGTCGGATGGTTAGAGATGCCAGAACGCGTGGAACTTCCGCGGAGAAGACGATCGCTATGTGGCCATCGGTCAGACGCGGAGAGGAGAAGTATATTTTCCCCTTTCAGGAGGAGGCCGATGCCATGTTCAATTCTGCCATGATCTATGAGCTTTCGGTGATCAAGCAGTATGCGGAGCCGCTTCTGTTTAACATCAGAAAAGGAGAGCCGGAGTACCATGAGGCAAAGAGACTCTTAAAGTTCTTAGAATATTTTCTGGGAGTCAGCAGTGAGGAATTGCCGAAGAATTCTTTATGCAGAGAGTTTGTGGGCGGAAGCTGTTTTGACGTTTAACAGGAATAAAGTTTAAGTTTACATAAGTATGGAGGAGCAGCAAACCAAGTAGAATAAATGATCGCGGCTGTACAGACGCAAGGGTACAGGTGAGGAAAGTCCGGGCTTCACAGGGCAGGATGCCGGATAACGTCCGGTGGAGGTGACTCCAAGGCTAGTGCAACAGAAAAGAAACTGCTATGCGTAGTTTTGCGGAACAATGTGAAAGCATTGTGACGCAATACTACATTGCATAGTGATGGTGGAATGGCAGTGTAAGAGACTACCGCTGCAACGGTAACGGTGCAGGCTGTGTAAACCCCATCCGAAGCAAGACCGAAACGAAAGCGACAGATTGGCCCGATCTGCTTTCAGGTGGGTCGCTCGAGATATCCGGTAACGGATATCCTAGATAGATGATCATTCACGACATAACCCGGCTTATCGTTCTGCTTGGTTTACATAAGATTTTTCTCATAAAAATCTCTCCCATATAGGAGAGATTTTTGTGTATTTCGAGTTGGCGGTGCAAATTTTCTTGTTGTTAAGGAAATGCATTGCATGAACACTTGTCTGTTGAGGGAAGGGCATGGTTACTACTATGAGGCATAGACGATATATGATTATGGCTCTGCCTGTTTTGATTTGGGCGCTTATACTTACAGTCCCGCCCGTATACGCGCAGGCACAGGAGAGACCGCATCTGATTCAGACGGTGACGGATCGGGAGATTTATGAAGGCATGCTGGCGCTGGGGCTTGCGAGAACCCCGGTTCTGGAGACGGAAGATTGCGCAAAAGCATATGAAAATGTAAAAACATGTGTTGTACGGATTCAGATGGGGAATGCTCATGGAAGCGGGATAATCTGTAAGATGACGCCTGAGAAAGTGGTGATTGTTACCAACAGGCATGTATTGGAATATTGGGATACCGCGGAAAGTTATGTGTATTTTCCGCAAGGGTACTATATGGATGCACAGACAGCCGGAGTGGACGAACGGTTTGACATAGGCTTTCTGACGATAGACAACGGACAGTTTACCTATGACGAGCTTATGAGGCTGCAATCTGCCCGTATAGATGAGAAAGTATATGACCGGCTGGCGCGGAAGAGTACGATATTCTGTGTAGATTCCGGATCGGAAACGAATGAATCGACTTTTTATGAGATCGTGGTGGAGCATCCGCGGGTCTATATAGATTATTTCGACGGATATATGTTGTACGGGCGTGGATTCGTCAAGCCGGGAATGTCGGGAGGCGGCGCTTTCGACGGACGGGGATATCTGGTCGGCATGACTACGGGAGGCACCCAGAATAATGATGCCGCATTCGTACCGTTGGCGGATATCATACAGTCATATGAGGAGATCATGGGAGAGGATATAGCGGATGAATGAACGGGACTGTGAGGTGTCAGGAAAGACATGGAGGTGCAAGTATGAGCACGGATACGGAAATAGAAGAAGGAATCAGATTTCAGGTCAGAGAGAACAGGACGGCGCTTTTGTGCGGTGTACTTGCGATCGCGTTCGCCATTTTTATACTGATCATGCGTCTGTTACATCCGTCGGACAGAGGCGGAGGAGCGCTCCTGTATCTGCCGCTTCTGTGTATGCTGCTTTTCGGCGTGGGCTGCTTTGTAATCTATTGTAACAGGAAGTTGATTGTGGAAGAGATGGAGTTGTGTTATGTAAACTTAATTGGAAAGAGAAAAAATTTTACGTTGGATGAGATCGGATTCTGTAAAATAGGAGTTGGCGGAAATAGAAATGCAGTTGTGCTGTACGACCTGCGGGGAGAGAAGTTATGTAAACTCGATTTTGATATGTGCGGGATCGCACAGCTACATCAGTATTTAGTGGATAATCGGATCGAGGTGGAGTGGGCGAAAGAGCGGATGAGCAGTGAAACGGCATATCTGCTGGAGACGCTCCGGAAAGAATCTTCTGTATGTGGGGAAGAGATACGCAAATGCTCGGAGGAGTTTTATGAGAAAGCGGAGTCTGTTTTTCGTGAGTGGGAGAAAAATAACGCTCGTTACGAAGTGCACTGGGAGATTGGATATGCGCAGTATCTGGCGGAGGATTTAGAGGGGAAATGCCGGTTGCGGGAGCGTGCCAGCTCTGTGAAAGAGCAGTTGGAGGTTATACCGGATTCCTACGAGTGTCTGCTGGAAGCTTATTTAAAGCAAGGAGACGAGTATGTTGTGGACAGACACGGGGAAGAAGTAAATATCGTGATTCCCTATCTATCAAACAGTAAATCATATCAAGTCGGTGAAAGGCGGCGAATCCGGAAAGCGGACGAGCAGAGCATGACTGATTGGCTGGAAATACGTCTGGAAGCGCTTGCCATCGAACTTCCGAAGCACAAATATCATACGGAGGCGTTTATACTGCGGCATAAGCTGAGTACGTCGGCGGGGCTCGCCCACAATACACAGAAGTGAGGCGGCGGTGAAATGGGCGGCGAGTATTTGATGGCTGAGCGGTAACGGTAAAAATGTCGTATAATGATATGCGGTAGACGGAAAATGTGGTAAGATAAAATGACAGGAGAGGGGGATATCTATGGCTTTATTTCAAATCAGTAATGACAGGATTACGATACAGGTTGACAGCATGGGAGCGGAGCTTAAATCGCTTAAGAAGATTGCCACGGGCACAGAATATATGTGGAATGCGGACCCACGGTATTGGAAGAGAACTTCGCCCGTGCTTTTCCCGTTAGTAGGGGGCTTACAGGATGGTGTTTACCGGCAGGACGGCAGGGAATATCCGATGGGACAGCATGGATTTGCCAGAGACATGGAATTTAAACTGAAAAGTCAGTCGGCCACGGAAGTATGGTTTACGCTTCAATCGGATGAGGGCACATTGGCAAAATACCCATATCCTTTTATCTTGGAGCTGGGATATGAATTGGAGGATCAGACGGTAATTGTCAAATGGCGGGTGAAGAATCCGGCGAAAGAGCCCATGCACTTCTCCATCGGCGGACATCCGGCCTTTTTATGCCCCATTGTGGAGGGGACGAAGCAGACAGATTACAGTCTTTTGTTTGATGCGCAGGAGCAGGTGATTTCTTCCGGTTTGGATAACGGACTGATTGGTGAGAAAAAGGCGGCTTACAAACTCAAAAACGGTATACTGCCGATAACGGAGAACCTTTTTGACAATGACGCGCTGGTGATCGAGCATGATCAGGCTCACAGTGTAGCGTTAGTGAAGCCGGACGGAAAGCCATACCTGACGGTAACCTTCGATGCGCCCCTGTTCGGAATCTGGTCACCGCCGAAGAAGAATGCTCCTTTTATCTGTATCGAGCCATGGTATGGCAGATGCGACAGAGCGGGTTATACGGGAGAGTGGAAAGATCGCGAATGGATGCAGGTTCTTAATGCGGGAGAGACATTTGCGGCAGATTACAGGGTGACAATAGATTAAATTAAAATCCTATTAATTCTGTGGTGTGTTTCTTGACATATTCACGAAAATGGAAGAGAATAATAAGGTCAAAAAGGAAAAAGATTCAGAGGTCTGGATTATAAAATAATAGAACAGATTGACGGGAAAGGCTGGTGTGTTGTTGTGACGAAAATTGACATAGTGTCGGGGTTTCTTGGCGCAGGTAAGACGACGCTGATCAAGAAACTGTTAAAGGAGGCTCTTGCAGATACGAAAGTTGTACTGATCGAGAATGAGTTTGGCGAGATCGGTATAGACGGCGGATTTCTGAAAGAGGCGGGGATTGAGATTAAGGAGATGAACTCCGGCTGTATCTGTTGCTCGCTTGTGGGTGACTTCGGGGCTTCGCTTCGGGAGGTGCTGGATACTTATACACCGGAGCGCGTATTGATCGAGCCTTCGGGTGTGGGCAAGTTGTCCGATGTAATGAAGGCAGTACAGGATGCAATGGCGGACAGAGAGGTAGAGCTCAACAGTGCTGTTGCGGTTGTGGATGCCTGCAAATGCAAGATGTATATCAAGAATTTCGGTGAGTTCTTCATCAACCAGATCGAGCACGCCGGAACGATCATTCTCAGCCGGACGGATAAGCTGAGTGAAGAAAAGCTGACTGCCTGCGTGGAGATGATTCGGGAGCATAATGCGAAAGCGACCATCATCACGACACCGTGGGATTCTCTGGAAGGTAAAGATATCCTGGAAACGATCGAGGGTGCGAAAGATCTCGAGGCGGAGCTTATGCAGGAAGTAATGGCACATCATGAGGAACACGACCACGGTCCGGACTGCACGTGCGGCTGCCACGACCATGATCATCATGACCACGAACACGACGATGAGCACGAGCACCATCATGAACATGACCACGATCATGAGCACGGAGAGCATGACCATCATCACGATCATGGCCACGATGAGCACGATCATCATCACGACCATGATCACGACGAACATGAGCACCATCACGATCATGACGAGCATGAACATCACCACGGTCATGTCGAGCACGAACACCACGAGCATGATCATGAGCACGGACACGAGCATCATCACCATCATGCCGATGAAATATTTACAAGCTGGGGAATGGAGACCCCTGCCGCTTATACGAAGGCGGAGATAGAGCATATTTTGGCGGAATTGGATCAGGATGAGAAGTATGGTATTGTTTTGCGTGCGAAGGGGATGGTTCCTTCGACGGACGGCGGCTGGATTTATTTCGATTATGTGCCGGAAGAGAGTAATGTCAGGGACGGTAAGCCCGATGTGACAGGCAAATTCTGTGTGATCGGTTCTAAGCTGAAAGAAGATAAGCTGGCAGAATTATTCAAAAAATAGATGTCGGGAAGGATGGGAGTATTTTATGAAACCGGTCTATGTGATTAATGGTTTTCTGGAGAGCGGTAAAACAGAGTTTATCACCTATACACTTTCACAGCCTTATTTTCAGGTGCGTGGTAAGACGCTGTTGATTCTGTGTGAAGAGGGCGAGAAGGAGTATGATGAAAATCTGCTCAAGATGAGCCGGACGCAGTTGGAATTGATCGAGGATGAGGAAGAGTTTAACACGACGCGGTTGATCGAACTGGAGAAAAAACATAAGCCGGAACGCATTATCATCGAATATAACGGCATGTGGAACTATAAGGCGATGAAGCTGCCATGGCATTGGAAGATCGAGCAGCAGATGACAATCATCGATGCCTCTACTTTCCCGATGTATTTTACGAATATGAAGTCCCTGCTTGCAGAGCAGCTTCGCGCGTCAGAGCTTATTATTTTCAACCGTTGTGACGGCGTGGAGGATCTGAGCAGTTATAAGCGCAATGTCAAAGCAATCAACCCGAAGGCGGAGATTGTATTCGAGGATTCTAACGGAGAAATCAATGAAATCATGGAAGAGGACCTGCCGTATGATTTGAAATCGCCTGTTATCGAATTAAACAATCAGGGATACGGAATCTGGTATCTGGATTCGCTTGACCACTTGGAACGCTATGAGGGTAAGACCGTTCAGTTCACCGCTATGGTACTGAAACCGAAGGATTTTCCTCCGGGTTATTTCGTGCCGGGGAGGATGGCGATGACCTGCTGTGCGGAGGATATGGCGTTTCTCGGGTTTGCCTGTGAATATGATAAGACGAATACATTGACCGACAAACAGTGGGTGAAGGTGACAGCCAGAGTTGAGAAAGAATATTTTGCGGATTATCAGGGAGAAGGACCGGTGCTTCATGCAATCAGCGTAGGGCAGACGAAAGCGCCGAAGGACGAGATCATCAGTTTTATGTAGAGCATGTCTGCATAAGATCATAAATGGGATTCATAGGGCGCATAAGCTATGAGAGTATTATGCGCCTTCTTTCGTGCCAGAAGATTCAGGTGAAATATCCGGTCAATATATACCGGCAACAGGAGCATAATAAGATACCATGGCGGATGATAAAGAATTGCAACAATTGAAAAAAAGGCTGCTGGAGCTGGCGGAGCGTTCCTATAACAGCGGAATCTATACATTCACCCCTTTTCTCGGATTGTCGGAACAGCAGGCGTTCTATGAGATACAGCGAGAAGTGGCATATGCGGGCACCGATATGGAGGGAGGATGTCCGTTGTGTGAGCGGAAGATGATACGTTTCGGTTCACCGGAGTTTATGGGATATGAGGTGCAGTACCCTATCGTCTGCCTGCGGATTCAGCCGCTGCAGTCTAAGTTTGCGGAGCAGCTTTCCCATCGGGATTTTCTGGGAGCCATCATGAATCTTGGGATAGAACGCTGTACCGTGGGAGATATCTTTGTGCAGGACAAAGAGGCGGTGGTGTTTTGTCAGGAGGGCATTGCCAACTATCTGATCGAGAATCTGGAGCAAGTGAAGCATACCCATGTGCGCTGTGAGATGACTGAGGTTACACAGCAGATGGCAACGCCTGTCAGAGAGCCGGTGTCGCTGACTGTTTCTTCGCCCAGAATTGACACGGTCATATCTAAATTGTACAATATTGCGAGAAGCCGCAGTCTGGAACTGTTTCGATCCGGACGCGTCTATGTAAACGGCAGACTGACAGAGAATAACAGTTATGCGCTTAAGAGAGAAGACTCAGTGACCGTAAGAGGATTCGGCAGGTTTGTCTATACGGAGGAACAGGGAGAAACCAGAAAAGGTAAAGTGCGTATCAGTCTGGAAGTTTACCGATAGAATTTTAGTTTACATAATATCAATGATTTGTACGTCACGATAGGTTGACATAATGTATATATAGTTGACATAACATAGGAGGAAAACAAGATCGATGATTCACTATAAGATATTTCAATGGCTATTTTTCTTTTATATGTACTGTTTCTTAGGATGGTGCTTTGAGTCCGCATGGGTTTCCTTTAAATCAAAGAAGCTGGTAAACAGAGGATTTATGCGGGGACCGTTCCTGCCGCTGTACGGGAGTGGTGCGATCATGATGTTAGTGGTATCCATGCCTTTCCGGGATAATGTGTGGCTTACGTATTTTGCGGGAGTGATCGGCGCTACGGTACTGGAATACGTAACAGGTGTTACGATGGAGGCTCTGTTTAAGGTCAGATACTGGGATTATTCCAATCAGCCATTCAATTTTCAGGGACATATTTGTCTGACATCTTCGATTGCGTGGGGCTTCCTGACGATCCTGATGACCAGGGTGATTCATCGGCCTATTGAGCAGTTCGTGCTGACGATACCGGCCAGAGTGCTCGGTTATGTGACAGCAGTGCTCACCATCTATATTGTGATAGATTTTACCTTATCTTTCAAAGCGGCACTGGATCTGCGGGATATTCTGGTCAGAATGCAGAAGCTGAAAGAGGATATGGAGCGCATGCAGCGGCGTCTCGATGTGATTATTGCCTTCAATAATGAGGAGAAAGAACAGAAAAGGCAGGAGAGAGAACTCAGCCTGTCAGAACTCAGCTTGGGGTTAAAACAGCGATTTGCCAGTTTGAAAGAAAACATACAGTTAAGACCGACGGCATATGAAGAAAAAGTGAAGGAGGAAGTCGCGGAACTTCGCGGTAAATTCAGCTATTATCCCGATCCGCAGGAGAATTATAACCAGATGTTGGATTTCTATAAACGTGATATGATTCGTAACAATCCGACGATGGTTTCCAGAAAATTCAAGAATGCACTGGATGAGTTAAAGAGTATCGCGGCAAGCAGGAGAGGGTAATCGTGTATTAGCGCAGAAAACTATCGGCAGAGCATGTGGATCAGTTGTCTCTGCCGATGGAGATGTATTTTGTTCTAGAACGACGGTTTGCGCGTAGGGACTCGATGATATGGTTTTCCGCCAATTCCAGATTTCTTGCTTTGCGCCGAATGAGTGCGCATATTCTGTTGTATGGCCAGAAAGAGTATACGAGCAGCTTGTTGGCTATACCCAGCTTTGCCTTGGTCGTGTGTTCATAGTGAACGCCGCCCACCCTCGTTGATTTACCGGATAGAATGTAATTGATCAGCTCCGTCTCTGTGGTGATATTGTCCAGCAGGATCGTATATCCGAATCCGACGCTGTCTGCCTTATGGGAGTCGCTGCCACCCAGGCAGGGCAGACCATGCTCCTTGGCAAGTCTCATGGCGCGCATGTTGGAATCGGCATCCTCACAGGCATTATAACCTTCCACAAAGTCAAATTTCCGATAAATATTTCCCGCAAGCTTGCCGCGCAGTGTGTTGGTTATGCTTAAAAACTTTTCGCCGCAGGGGTGCGCGGGTCCGATAATGCCGCCAAAGTGGTGGACGATTTCGATCAGCAGTGCGACAGGCAGACCGCGCAGTTCCAGAATAGGCAGCTTAACACCGGTAGGCATGACGATCAACATGTGTCCCGCGTCGATCGTGTCATATTCTATTCCTTTTAATACGACAAAGTCCTTGGGCTTATGAGGAAGTTTTTTATAATAACGGTATGCTTTGTAGGAATCATGATCGGTGATGAGCATACCTTGGAATCCTTTTTGTTTCAGGATCTCTATGTTTTCCAGCAATTCCAGTTTACAGTCCGGAGAACCTTCTTTAGTGTGGCAATGCATATCCAGTTTCATTTGATAACGCTCCTTCCAACGTGTATTCTACCCTTTTTGCAGAGAAAATGCTATAGATTTATGTGATTTTATATAGAATAAAATCAGGAATGTTGTGGAATCTTTACATATTTTTGCATATTTTAAAAAGTAGGTAAGAAAAATTTTGGGTTGACAATTTATATAAAAAGGATTATTGTTAAGAAAATCAAGCGGTGTTCGATTGCAGATACACTGATATTGATTCATAACAACACATATAAAACCTGTGAGAAAGAGTAGTAGGAACAATGGGACTGTTACAGAGAGCCGCGGCCGGTGGAAAGCGGTGCAGAATCTTGTTTTGAATGGGCTTTCGAGGCTGACCTGAAATGATAGTAGGCGTCGGCGGGAACCGCACCCGTTATCCATGCGGCATATATAGTGGGTGGTTTGGAAACATAGTTGATTTGTCAAGATATGTGCGTAAGAAAAAACTGCTTTGTATATGAAATGAGGTGGACGACATCGTAAGATGCGTCAAGTTGAGTGGTACCGCGATAATAATTTTAGTTTATTACCGTCTCAGATATTTATCTGAGGCGGTTTTTTGCGCGAATCAGCAGAGCCGGAAGTCATAAGACACATGCGCCATGATTGCATGAGGGTATGTGTCTTAGGGCTTACGGCGAGCAACGCGAACCTTGGCTGCTTAGCAGCCAAGGTCTGCTGATTCACCCAAAGTATAATAGTATATTAAATGGTTTGAGGCGATAATGCTTCAGAATGGAGGAGAAAATTATGAAAAAGAAAACAGCAGCATTACTTATGACGGCAGCAATGACGGTTGCAGCGCTTGGCGGTTGCGGCAATGCAGACAAGGCGGGAGAAAATGTATCTTCCGGGACGGAGGAAAGCACAGCGGGAACAACGGAGACAGACGCGGCGGACGGTGCGGTTTACAAGGTCGGTATCGTACAGTTTGTAGACGATGCCTCTCTGAATCAGATCGAAGCGGCGATCGAGAAGGAGCTGGATGCCAAGGCGGCAGAGTTGGGCATTACCTTTAATTACGGAGATTACACTTATAATGGGCAGGCGGATTCTACCGTGTTAAACCAGATCGCCTCCGAATTAGTTGCCTCTGAGGTAGATGCGATTGTACCGATTGCCACACCGGCGGCGATGATCATGCAGAATGCCACCGAAGAAAATCAGATTCCCGTGGTATTCTCGGCAGTATCCGATCCGGTAGGAGCAGGACTTGTGGCAGGTATGGATGCACCCGGTTCTAATATTACAGGTACATCTGACGCACTCAACACAGACGCGGTGATGGATCTGATTTTTGCAGCAGATCCGGATATTAAGACATTAGGGCTTCTCTACAATAAGAGCGAAGATGCTTCCAAAGCACCCGTTGAAGCGGCAAAGGCATATTGCGAAGCGAAGGGCGTGAACGTGATAGAGAAGACGGGCACCACCAATGATGAAATATCACTGGCGGCGGATGCGTTGATTGCAGGCGGCGCAGAGGCGGTTTTTACACCTACGGATAATACGGTTATGACGGCGGAGCTGGCAATCTATGAGAAATTTATCGAAGCAGGGGTTCCTCATTACGGCGGTGCAGATTCCTTCGCCTTAAACGGTGCATTCTTAGGCTATGGCGTGAATTATGAAGAATTAGGAACCGCTACGGCAGATATGATTGTTGAAATTCTTGTAAACGGTGCCGATCCGGCATCTACGGCGGTTGTTACGCTGGATAACGGTATTGCAACGGTAAATACGGAGACCGCGGAAGCGATCGGGCTCGATTACAGCATGTTTGCAGATATGTGCACGGCGTTAAAAGAGATCGTTACGGCGGAAGAATTTGAATGATGCTCTGTCAGAAAGTGGTCTTACGGGAGGCATTGCCTGAGTTATAAATTGAGATGTTAAACAGGAATTGATCATTAACAGAAAGAGGTTTACATGGGATCTATATTTACGTTATCAATTGTACAGAGTGCGCTGGAGCTGGGGTGCATTTATTCTCTGGTGGCGCTGGCGCTTTTTATCTCATTCAGTATCTTAAACATAGCGGATCTCTCCACGGACGGCTGTTTTACGCTGGGCTGCTCTGTGGGTGCCGTAGTCACCATAGCAGGACATCCGTTTCTTGCATTTCCGGCTGCCATGGCGGCCGGCGTATGTTCCGGGTTCGTGACCGCCTTTTTACAGACGAGGATGGGTGTGCCGTCTATTCTGGCCGGTATTATCGTGAACACGGGATTGTATACGGTGAACATTGCAGTTATGGGATTTTCTTCCAATGTCAATCTCTTCGGCTGCGACACGATCTTTAGTATGGCAAAGGAAGTGTCCGGGGCAAAATGGTACGGAGACTGGTATAAACTGATGATTGTGGCAGCTATTGTGCTGCTCATAGGCGTTATTCTGGCATGGTTTCTTAATACGAGGCTTGGATTATCCATCCGTGCCACGGGAGATAATGAATATATGGTGCGGGCCTCCAGTATCAACCCCGTCTTTATGATTACGGTGGGACTGTGCGTGTCCAATTCGCTGACGGCGCTTTCCGGCGCGGTTCTGGCCCAGTATCAGAAGTCCTGCGATATCAATCTGGGTACCGGTATGGTGACGATTGCGCTTGCCAGCCTGATTATCGGGGAGACGATTATCGGTAAAGGCGGTATGTTTAAGAAAGTAACAGGTGTTATTCTGGGAAGCTGTCTATACCGGTTCATCGTGGCGGTGGCGCTGCGCTTAAGTGTTCCGGCGGAATGCCTGAAACTGGTATCTGCGCTGATTGTGGCATTCGCGATTGCTTTCCCTTATCTGAAAGGCCAGGCAGATTTCTACAGAAGACACAGGATACCGCTTAAGAGAAATGACAGATCGGGAGAGGAGGATGAGGAGGTATGTTGACGCTTAAGAAGATTTCCAAAACCTTTAATCCGGGTACTGTAAATGAGAAGAAGGCGTTGGATCAAGTGAGTCTGGAGCTTTCCGACGGAGATTTTGCCACCATAGTGGGAAGCAACGGAGCGGGTAAGTCTACGCTTTTCCATGCGATTACAGGAGCCTTCTATGTGGATGAGGGACAGATCATTCTGGCAGGAGAAGATATTACTTATCGCAGGGAGCATATCAGAAGCAAGGAAATCGGGCATCTCTTTCAGGACCCCTTAAAAGGCTCCGCTCCGCATATGACCATAGAGGAAAATATGGCACTCGCTTATTTGCGTGCTTCCACCTCGGCACATGCTTATTTCAGCAGGATCAGCAGTAAAGAAAAACAGATGTTTAGAGAGCAGCTCACACAGCTTGATATGGGGCTGGAAGATCGTATGAAGCAGCCTGTCGGGCTTTTATCCGGCGGTCAGAGGCAGGCGCTTACATTGTTGATGGCGACAGTGGTGACGCCCAAGATTCTGCTGTTGGATGAGCACACGGCGGCCCTTGATCCCGCTACGGCTCAGAAGGTGCTGGAATTGACCCGCAGGATCGTGGCCGAGCGTAAGATCACATGCCTAATGGTGACACACAATATGCAGCAGGCGCTTACAATGGGGAATCGGACACTGATGATGGACGGCGGGCATATTGTACTGGACATTTGCGGTACAGAGCGGGAGAAAATGACGGTGGATGATCTGCTTGCGGCATTTAAGGATCAGGCGGGCAGAAGACTGGATAATGACAGGATCCTGCTGTGCTAGCGAGGCTGAATAAAAGGAGATTTTTTGAATATTTGTGTTATATTTTGAATTTTAATGATAGATAGGGGAGTGAAGGACTTTATTTACACTTGTTAGCTATTCTGTTATAATTGCTTTGTAGGATATAATTGGCGGATAAAAAGCAGGAGGTGGCGATTGTATGACTGAGGGTGAGATGTTGAAATTATCGGTGGAAGAATTTTCGCGATTGCAGGATTATATGATAGATACCGATAAAGATTCTACCGCATATAAGAAAATGAAGAGAAGATATATCGAATTAAAGGTTATTCTCTCTGCTTCCGGAGTTAATCTGACAGAACTTGATATGATTAAAGAGTAATGGGCAAAGCACATTTTGAAGTGGTAGTGATCTTAGTTTTAGAAAAGAACAGCCAAGAGGAGACTTAAGGCTGTTTTTTTTGAGTATTTGCGTTGTAATTTGATATATTTTTAAAAATAATCGTGTAATTTGATGCAATTATTTACGAAAATTATATTGAAAACCACATGAATATATTCTATACTATGATTGATATCTTAGCATGGCAAATTTTTTATTTGTCAGTGGGTTCGTATTTTCCTTTCAAAAAGGAGGGCGGATTATGTATAGGAAGATTATGGGTTTCTTACAGACGTGGAAAGACAGCAGGAATCGCAAGCCTCTTATTTTACAGGGGGCGAGACAGGTCGGCAAGACTTATTCTGTGTTGGAGTTTGGACGCAACTGTTATGAAAATGTGGCATATTTCAATTTTGAAACCAATCCCAGACTGAGTGATACTTTTGAGGAAAACATCAGTCCCGAATATCTTGTTCCGATTTTGTCTCATATCGCGGGACAAACGATCATTAAAGAAAAGACACTGATCATATTTGATGAAGTACAGCTTTGTGAAAGAGCGTTGACTTCTCTGAAATATTTTTGCGAGGAGGCGCCGGAGTATCATATTGTAGTGGCTGGCAGCCTGCTCGGTGTAGCGGTGAGCAGAGCGAAATTTTCTTTTCCGGTTGGTAAGGTGGATATGAAAACCCTATATCCGATGGATATGGAGGAATTTATGCTGGCGATGGGCGAGGAAGCTCTTGTGAAGCAAATCAGAAATTGTTTTGATACAGATACGCCGCTACCCTCGGCACTTCACGAAGCGGCCATGCAGCTATATCGACAGTATCTTATTGTAGGAGGTATGCCGGAATGCGTGGTACAGTTTGTGCAGACAAAGGATTATACCCTTGTTCGTCATATGCAGGATACCATTCTTACTGGATATCTTAATGACATGAGCAAATATAATAACTTGAATGAAATCAAGAAGACAAGGCTTGCCTATGATAATATTACGGTACAGCTTTCCAAAAAAAATACCCGTTTTCAGTATAAGCTGATTAAGAAAGGCGGACGGGCTTCGGAGTTTGAAAACGCCATTGAATGGATCTGCCTGTCCGGGATCGCGTCCCGCGTCTATAGGGCGGAGCAGATCAAAAAGCCTCTTGAAAACTATCGGAATATTGATGCATTCAAGATTTATGTATCGGATATGGGGTTGCTCTGTGCAAAAAAAAATTTACCGGCAAATGATGTTCTTTATATGGTGGAGGAAATCAATGATTTTAAGGGTGGCATGACTGAGAATTATGTGAATGTACAGCTTACCATAGGAGGATACAGTACTTACTATTGGGAGTCTGAGCGTGGCGCAGAGATTGATTTTGTCATTCAGCGTGACGGGAAGCTGATACCTGTTGAAGTAAAATCGGCGGATAATACCAAGGCAAAGAGCCTGAAAGTTTATATGGAAACCTATAGACCGGATTATGCCATCAAACTTTCGACCAGGAACTTTGGATTTGAGGATGGAAAAAAGACTGTTCCGCTTTATGCCGCATTTTGTATATGAACTGAATATAGCAGATGAATGGTAACGCCCACCAAGGTTAAAAGGATAAACCATATAGCCGCGTGATCAAGAAGACAGGAAAAAGCGGCTGAGATGGCGTGTCGTTATATGCCGTAATTGTAAAGGTGTAAAGTCTTAATAGACTTTACACCTTATTTGTGTGATATATTTTGAGGTACTCTTTGATTCTGTCAATTTCAGCATTTTGCATGCCGTCATACACGATTAACTGCAAACAAGAAGGAAATGGTCACAGTAGAGCATAGTGAAACGATACGATTTTTGGTTCAAGAGGTTTGAGCGGACGCGGAGGAAGGGAGCATGACAAACAGGATGAAAAAGAAAATGTGGAAATGGAACGGCCTATCTGGCACAGAGCGGCACAGCAGGGTCAAGTTCTCAAGCCACGGATCCGCCCGTGAATGCCGGAAGCTATGTCCTGACGGTGGCGGTAGCGGAAGATGACGGGGAATATACGGGAAGGAAACCGGCGGCACCGCGAAGGTCGAGAATCCGGGCAAGGCAAATGAAATAATAACAGGAGTTATGGATTGTTTCAGCAAAGAATGTCCATACGTGGTAATTACAGGCATAGGAAATTTCGGCGGCAGAAGAGACTGGTTCGGCGGCGGTCTCAGATAATACGCCGCTTGCAACAGGATTCACGTTGAATTACACAGATCATTTGAGACGAAAGCGGGTAAAACGGGGCAGATTGTAAGTTCCTTTAAATATAAGAAAGCATTGAAGGCGGATAAGGACTATACAGTCAGCGTACAGGACGAGAATGGTGCAGAAGTTGCATTGGTACAAGGAAAACTTCTGCTAAATGCAGGAAATATATCATAAGCGGTGATGAAGAAAGTGTTGCCGACGGGCTGGATCGGTCGCATTCGGGCAAACCGGTGGTCGTGGTGGGGTTAAAATATGACAAGGAACAGCGGAGAAGAGATTCAAGGCTGTTTTTTGTTATATAGGATTAGATAATGTGAGGTTACTTCGCATTTTCTAATTTATATTAGGAAACTTTTCGGTGATATTCAGGTTTGGGAAGCGATTCTTGATTTTTGTATTGACATTAGTAGTGTGACGAGATAAACTTATAACAAGTAGTGAATTAAACAATTAAATTGAACAATAGAAAGAACAACTTAATGAACAAATTATAATATGGAGGAGAAGGATGGATATTACGCTTACAACGGCTGAAATAAAAACGCTTATCATGGATTGTGTTAAAGATGGAGAGACCTATGCAGTTTCGGAATTAAGGAAGTATATTTCATGTAAAACGGACAAATTATTTACGCCTGGACAAATATCGGGAGCACTGATGCAGCTTACGTCAATGGACAAACTTCAGAGTAAGGGAAGAGGATTATATGCACTTGGAGAGCATGGCAAGGGAACGGAAATGCAGGATCAGGAGATAATGCGAAATTTGAGTGGAGAGCAGATAAAGTTTCGCAGGGATATCAGAGAATGTATGGAGGAAACAGCGCAAAGGTTACAGAAAATAGTAAATCAGGTTGATATGTGGGAGGCGACTGATGAAGAATTTCAATTTCTGGGTGAAATTAGGAAGCTGAACGAGCAGATGAAGAAAATTGCGTCAAGGTGCTGAGAGAGTATTTAGTCAGGTTTTACGATCGAACGAAAGGAATAAAGATATATGAACAACATAAGAGGAACCGCACTGGATCTGTTTGCCGGAATCGGAGGAATGACGCTGGCAGCGGAGAGTGCCGGACTGGATATCACATGTGCAGTGGGTACTTCAGCAAAAGAAGCAGATATTTATCAATATAATTTCGGGTACAGGCCATATATGGTTACAGATGTTTTCGGAACAAATTTTTCTATTGAGGGATTGCCGGAGACAGATTATGTTTTGGGAAGTATTCCGTACTTTCGTTATAGCAGTGCGAAGATCAGAACAGGATCGGTAAGTGCAGGGAAGAAATATTGGGAGATGAATTATTTCTTTGATTTAATCCGAAGCAAGGTGCCGAAGGGATTTGTTGTGATGCTATCCGGATGTTTCGAGAAGGATGGATATGATTTGATAAAAAGGATATCTCAATACGGATACCGTGTTTATTGGCAGATGATAGACAGCCGTTTAGTGACGGGAATGCCGGTCTATGATAAGAGAATATATCTGGTCGGTATAAGGGAGGAATTTCCTATTGATTTTAGGTTTCCGGAAAAATTGGGTAGTTATGTTTATAGTGTGGCGGAACTCAGGCAGAAAGAGAATGTGGATTCGAAGCTCATTATTGATCCCTCAAGAATTGTTATTGAGCCAAAGGCTGAGATCTATAATTATCGCCATGTGATAGAAAAAGCGTGCGAAAGAGGACAAAAGGCAAAATATATTGCGGATAGATATATACGATACGGTGCATGGAATCCTTCGGCTCTGAATGACGGGCAGGAAATTCGTAAAATATCTGTAAGAGAACTGGCAAGAACGAAGTTCTTTCCCGATGAGTTTGATTTCAGTGGTATGAGCCCTTCAGCGGCATATGCGTCAATAGGAAGGTCTGTGAATGTCTGCGTAGCTGCACATGTGATTAATCAGCTGTGCACGATGTTAGAATCATATGTTTCGGGACGTGATCCTTCCGATTGGCCGAAGACATCAGAGCCAGAATATGTGCGGCATGAAAAGAATCCGAAACAGTCGAATGTGGAAGAAAAGGAGATTGTAAAGAGCAATGAAAGGAGGAATGTGTCAGAGAAGAAAGCTTTTGAGATGTACGAGTCCGACGGGCAGGAAAAAACAGAAGCTCATGAGAGGACGACAGATGGCAAAGAGACGAAACAGAAAATATTCTTGTCATATTGTCAGAGAGATAGGGATATTGCAGATCTTATAGAGAAGAAACTGGAGCCGCTCATTAAAAAAGATTTTTATATTTCCAGAGATATTCGGGATGTCAAGTACAGAGAAAGCTTTAAGAAATTTATGGATACTGTCAGAGATCATGAATATATTATGATAATCATAAGTGATAGATACTTAAAATCCGTGAACTGTATGTATGAAGTGACGGAGGCGTTTAAAGACAAAGATTTTGAGAAGAAAATACTGTTCTTCGTTTTGTCAGAAGATGATAAAAAATATTATCAGTCGGATGCTTCCGGAGAAATTGCGGCTAACATATATGAGCCGGTAAAACAGGCGCGGTATACTCTATACTGGCAGAAGAAGGAGCAGGAAATCAGTGAGAAGATAAAGCAGATTAACGAACCGGTTTATTCTCGCAAACTGGCAGAGGAGTTGACACACATCAGAGAAATTGAGATGGATCTCCCGGACTTTTTTTCCTATATTTCGGATGCAAGAGGGCTGCCGTTGGAGACACATCTGCAGACCAACTTTAGAGAACTACGTGATATTATATATAGAGAAACTTCTGTTATGGTTATGTGAGGGGTAAAAAGCAGCTATGGGAAAACCTGTAGTTGCTTTTTTCTCTGTCCTTTTTTGTGTCATAACTTGGACAAAGGTTCATATATTGAGATAAGGGGGAGTGCGGATGAGAAGTGAGGAGATCCTTTATATGTTTCCGGAATCATTACGGGACAGGTGGCGTATGGCGGCACAACAGGTCGGGCAGCTGCAGGAGATCAGACTAAGAGTAAATGCGCCGGCGGCAGTGTTGATCGACCGGAAGGAATGGTTTGTAGATGTAGATGGCAGTCTGGTGGACAGGCAGCCTGTTGCGGCACAGTATAGCGCGGAGCAGTTAGAAGAAGTACTTAAACATTTGTGCCGGTATTCTGTTTATGCGTTTGCCGATGAGATCCGCCAGGGGTTTCTGACCATACAGGGAGGACATCGTATAGGTTTGGCCGGACAGGTGATTATGGAGGATGATAAACGGATACGTAATCTGAAATACATACGTTATTTAAATATTCGTATTGCACATGAGATCAAAGGCGTCTCAGATCCGATTCTTCCTTATCTGTATGAAGGTCAGGGGAAAGTGTGCAATACACTGCTGATTGCACCGCCCGGCTGTGGTAAGACGACCATGCTGCGGGATATGATCAGGAATTTTTCCAACGGAACCGGTTATGGGGCTGGAGTGAATGTCAGTGTGGTAGACGAGCGGTCAGAGATTGCAGGCAGTTATTTGGGTATTGCGCAGAATGACGTGGGAATACGCACAGATGTGCTGGATGGGTGTCCGAAAAGGGAAGGCATGATGATGCTGATCCGGGCTATGGCACCGCAGGTGCTGGCAGTGGATGAATTGGGAAGTGAAGAGGATATACAGGCACTGCAGATGGCGAGTGGCTGCGGGTGCAGGCTGATTGCAACGATTCATGGCGGTTCCGTGGAAGAAGTACAGCATAAAAAATACATGCGTAATGTTATAGCCGACAGGCTTTTTGACAGGTATCTGGTGCTTACGAGGAAAAATGGCTGCTGTGAAGTGGAAGGAATCTATGACGGAGATGGAAAGCGATGTTTAAACTAATTGGTTTCTTTTGTATTTTAGCGGGGTGTATCGGATGGGGGATTAGCAAGATTGCGGAGGAACAGAGCAGGATTCGGCACCTTAGGGAATTGATCCGTATCATTAAGAGAATGCAGGATGAGATCAGTTACGGCAAACATACGCTTCCGGAAATCTGTCTGATTCTCTCAGAATATTGCGACACCCTGTATCGACCGTATTTTCGTCAGGTTTATGAGCTCATCAATCAGAGCGGGGGTGCAGAGCTTGACCGGGTATGGGAAGAACAAATGTGTCGGTGCTTGCAGGAAGCGCCGCTGACGAGGGAGGAAAAGGATATATTAATAGAATTACCGCAGAATCTTGGACTGCAGGAAGAAAAATTACAGGCACAAAATATTGGACAATCTATGGATTTTTTAAACAGAAAATGTAGACAGGCAGAAGATGCTTATGAGAACCGGGCTAAAATGCTGCTCAGTGTCAGCGTACTGGCGGGAGTATTTCTGACAATTCTGCTGTTGTGACAGGAATATGTCAATTTGAAGGCAAAATATTTTGAAAAAGCATTCCGGTATACGGACATCACATTAAAAATACCGGTTGATATGTTAAGAGTGTAGACTACTTCAAAATGGAGGAAAAGATGAGCGTAAGCCTTATATTCAGGATAGCGGCGGTCGGTATCTTGGTTACAATATTAAATCAGGTTTTAAAACACAGCGGCAGAGAGGAACACGCTTTTCTCATCAGCCTCGCTGGATTAATTCTTGTTTTAACATGGATCATCCCTTATATATATGATCTGTTTGTAATGGTGCAGGATCTGTTTACACTATAGGGTATAACTGTCGGCATGAATCGGTGATCCGGATAATATCAGATGTTTGACGAGCGGGGTGAAAACTGTGGAGATGGTCAAAATAGGGTTAGTGGGCATTATAGGGATTCTGCTCGCTGTGCCATTAAGAAGCTATAAAGCGGAATACGGTATTTACATAGCGGTTGCTGTTTGTCTGGTTATTTTTGGATATGCCATGCAGTATTTTACGGGGATCTTATCGGCAATGGAAAAGCTGCGGGGATATTTGAAAGATAACTACAGTTATTTGACAGTACTTCTGAAAGCTGTCGGCGCTACTTATGTCTGTGAGTTCTGTGCGGGAATCTGTAAGGATGCAGGATATGGCGGTATTGCGGGACAAGTTGAGATGGTCGGCAAACTATATATTTTGTTGACGGGAATGCCTGTATTGATGGCGCTTCTTGAGAGTATCCAGTCTATTACCGGATAGATGAATACATATCGGAGCGTTGGGACAAGGCTGGTGAAATCATGGAACGGAGCAGAAGGCAGTATTGTCAGAAAGGTGGGATAGAATTGGAAACCGGGGGAAGCAGTATCGCTTGGGAAGAGATGGGGATGGATGCCGTTACGCTGGATTTCAGGCAGCTTTTTCCGGAGTATACATTCGACGGCAAGATGGTCATGGGTCTGATTCTTCAAGGGAGGATATGGGAGGCCATAAAGGAACTTGGAAGTGGAATCGGCGGCGCATTTTCTTCTCAAGCGGGAGAGATCAGGACTTTGTTTGTAACCATTCTTATATTGGGAGTTGTGGCGGCATTGTTCGTCAATTTTGCCGATTTATTTCGGGATCATCAGGTATCGGATATTGCTTTTTATTTCGTGTATCTGTTAATGGTTGCCGTGCTTCTTAAGGCTTTTGCCAGCGGAGCGTCCATTGTACGTGAGGTACTGGAGACGGTTACTACCTTTATGAAACTGTATATTCCCACGTATATGATCGCGGTGGGAAGCGCCTCCGGCGTTGCCTCAGCGGCAGCGTACTATCAGATCTTACTGTTTATTGTATATTTGATAGAATGGGGATATTTGTCGCTTCTTCTGCCGGTGGTATATGGCTATATACTGCTGACGATCATCAACGGTGTGTGGATGGAGGAAAAACTGTCTCTGCTGCTGGAGCTGTTTGAAAAGGCGATCGGCGTCAGTATTAAGATTACAATAGGAATTATCACCGGTTTTAGTATTTTACAGGCAATGATATCACCTGTTATAGATTCTTTGCAGTCCTCTGTGCTTAAGAAAGCAATATCTGCCATACCCTCGATTGGCGGGCTGACGGAAGGAATGTTTGAGATGGTAATGGGATCGGCAGTGCTTGTTAAGAACAGTATTGGTCTGTATATAACGCTGGTTCTGATCGTGTTGTGCTGTATTCCGGTGCTGAAACTTCTGATGTTAGCGGGCGTAATCAAGGTAGGTGCCGCGCTGATCGGTATTGTCAGTGATAAGCGCATGACTAACTGTGCAAATCGTGTGGGAGACGGCAATATTATGCTGTTGAAGATTGCTCTCTCTTCTATAGGTATGTTTGTGATTCAGATCGCGATTATTACCTATACCACAAGCGGGAGGATGTGACATAGAATATGTTGGAAAGCATTAGGCAGATCGGCATCTTTATGATTGTGGCCCAGACAGTGATGCATTTTGCTGCGAATGGACAATATGAAAAGTATATGAAAATAATAGCGGGTGTTATAGTACTTCTACTGTTTATCCGCCCGTTTATTTCGGGTTCTGACGAGCAGGTGATCAAATGGCAGGAGGAGATTACTCATATAATGGAACAAATCGAGGCGCAGAGCGGGGATTTCAGCAATATGGGGTATGAGGGCGGTTCAACGAAGGCGCTGGTAATCCGACAGATCGAGGAGGAGATCACCAGCCGGCTGAATGAGGTGGCTGTCGGTCACGGCTGCAGGGTTGTGAAGACGGTCATAGAGCTGAACGGACAGGAGAAGGGAGATCCCGTTATCGGGGAGGCGGGGACGAGAGAATATGTTTTTGATCGTGTGCGGGTCACGGTAAGAGATCAGTCGGGATTAAGCGAAGGGCAGGAGGTACAGACGGAACAGACGGAACAGTCCGAAACAGATGAGGGTCAGTTGGCACAAACGGGGCGGTCAGGATTGGATGAGGAAGATAGAATACGGATAGATGAGATTACTGTGAAGGTCGGAGCGGAAAGCGACACGGAGCAGGCGGCAGACGGATGGAGAGAGTCAGAAGAAAACATGCAGGAGCTGAAAAAGCTTTTTGCGCAGACATTAGGAATAGCCGAAGACAGAGTGGAGGTGGTATATCTTGGAGGATGGTAAGAAGCTGATCGAGAAACTGACAGGCGGTAAGAAGCTCAGGAAGGATCAATGCCTGATCATCATTCTGACGGGAATACTTCTCTGTGTAATCGCAATTCCGACACAGCCCAAAAATATTAAGTCCGATATATCGGACATAACAGATGGTAAAATCGAAAATCATAACGTTACAGACGAGACGGAGTCAGTAGTTCAGATTGAGAGTGATGCTGATTCCTATGCAGGATATTGGGAAGGCAGACTGGAGGAAGCACTCAGATATGTGGATGGAGTTGGTAAAGTTAAGGTTCTGATTACATTGAGGGAATCGGAGCATAAGATTGTCGAGAAGGACGGACCGGAGAATTATTCCAATACGGAGGAGACTGATGCGGCGGGCGGAAGTCGTACGGTAGGCGAGAGCAGGATCGAGAAGAGCACGATCTATACGACGGACGCAAACGGGCAGAACATACCTTATGTGATTATGACAATACCGCCCGCAGTGGAGGGAGTTGTGGTGATTGCGCAGGGTGCGGGATCGCAAAGTGTACAAGAAAATATAATCGGGGCAATTCAGGTATTATTTGATATCGATGCGAATAAGATAAAAATAGTAAAGATGATAAATAATCAGTGAAAAGGGGAGAAGAAATTGAAAAATATGATCAAAAAGAACCAGATGATGATCACGGCGCTGGCAATCATGATCGCCGTAGCGGGCTACCTGAATTTTGCAGGCACAAAAGTAACGGACGAGGAGATCATGTCCGTCAATGGGGAAATCGCCACTGACGACATGGGTAATCTGGCACTTGGAAGCGATGACTCTGACTATGCGGCCTTCACCGATTTATCGGAGGAAGATATCGAACAGGCTTCGGGCGAGATCAAGAGTCTGGATTTGGATGTAACGATGGTAGAGAACGGCGGTGTGGATGAGGAACTTGCGGAAGCGCTGGCAGAAGAACAGATGAAAGATGTTCCCGGGGAAGCAGTGTTCACTTCTTCCGGTACGGTGTCCGGATTGTCGGGTGCGAAACTGCAGAAAGAGCAAACCCGAGCGCAGAATAAGGAAACACTCTTAGAGATCATCAACAATGCCAATATCAGCGAGACACAGAAACAGGATGCGGTGAACAGCATGATCTCCATGACGGATGTGGCGGAGAAGGAGACAGCGGCGGAGATCTTGTTAGAAGCAAAGGGATTTGATGACGCTATTGTCAGCATAGACGGTGACAGCGTGGATGTGGTTGTCAATACGGCAGAACTGACAGAAGCACAGCGGGCACAGATCGAAGATATTGTAATCCGCAAGACAGGTGTCAGCGCAGAATCGGTGGTGATCAGTACCGTCAACTCAAATTAAGTGCACGATCGGGAAATATATGGTATACTATACGCGCATATTTTAAAATACGGAGGCAGAGAACTGAGAATGAAAAGAGTTTTTTTGATCGTACTGGATAGCTTCGGGATCGGAGAGATGGAGGACGCCGCCGAGTATGGTGATAAGGGTACCAACACGCTTCGTTCCGTCGCTTCCAGTTCGAAGTTTGATATGCCCAATATGGGTGCAATGGGGCTTTTTAATATTGACGGAGTAGAATGCCTTGAGAAAGTGCCGGCACCGACGGCCAGGGTTGCACGTATGAGAGAGGCTTCGAAGGGCAAAGATACTACTATAGGGCATTGGGAGATTGCCGGTATTTTGTCGAAACAGCCGCTGCCCACTTATCCGGACGGATTCCCGGAGGAAGTGTTAGATAAGTTCAGTGCGGCCGTAGGCAGAGGAGTGCTCTGTAACAGACCATACTCCGGAACCGAGGTAATCAAGGATTACGGAGACGAGCATATAAGCAGCGGCAAACTGATTGTCTATACATCGGCGGACAGTGTATTTCAGATCGCAGCCCATGAGGACGTTGTGCCGGTTGAAACTCTTTATGAATATTGTAAGACCGCCAGAGGAATCCTGCAGGGCAGGCATGGCGTGGGCCGGGTAATTGCAAGACCTTTTATCGGTACAAGCGGCAATTACACCAGAACTTCCGGTCGGCATGATTTTTCACTGGAGCCTCCGGCAGTTACCATGCTGGATCAAATGAAATCGGCGGGGAAGGATGTGATCTCTGTCGGTAAGATCAAAGATATCTTTGCGGGTAAGGGAATTACGGAGTATGTATATACCAAAGGCAATGCAGAGGGTATCGAGAGAACGATAGAATATATGAAACGGGATTTTGAGGGTCTGTGCTTCATTAATCTGGTGGATTATGATATGTTGTACGGTCACAGGAATGATATAGACGGATATGCCGCGGCACTTACTTATTTTGACAATAAGCTGCCGGAACTTTTGGAGTTATTACGGGATGAGGATATCCTGATGATCACGGCGGATCACGGATGTGATCCGGGCTATACGGTATCGACGGATCATTCCAGAGAACATACGCCTTTTATTATGTACGGGCGAAGTGTGACGCCTATGAATCTCGGTACGAGAGATACCTTTGCGGATATCGGGGCAACGGTACTTGATTATTTCGGTATACAGCCGGAGTTTGTCGGCAAATCTATGTTATAAGATCTGGAGGAAGAAAACGTGGGTAATTACGCGGACGAGATAAACAAAAGAAGAACCTTTGCGATTATATCGCATCCGGATGCGGGTAAGACGACTCTGACCGAGAAGTTCCTGCTATATGGCGGGGCGATCAATCTGGCGGGCAGCGTAAAGGGAAAGGCAACCGCCAGACATGCGGTTTCCGACTGGATGGAGATCGAGAAGGAGAGAGGTATTTCCGTCACCTCGTCGGTACTGCAGTTCGAATACGATGGATTCTGTATCAATATTCTGGACACGCCGGGACATCAGGACTTCTCGGAAGACACCTACAGGACATTGATGGCGGCGGATTCCGCAGTCATGGTCATCGATGCTTCTAAGGGTGTGGAAGCGCAGACAAGAAAACTGTTCAAGGTGTGCGTCATGCGTCATATTCCGATATTTACTTTTATCAATAAGATGGATCGTGACGCCAACGATACGTTCACACTGTTGGACGAGATCGAGAAGGAATTGGGAATCGCCACATGTCCGATTAACTGGCCGATCGGTTCCGGTAAGAGCTTCAAGGGTGTCTATGAGCGTGAGAGTAAATGTGTCATCACTTATTCGGACACGGAGAAGGGAACGAAAGAGGGACATGCTACCAGAATTCCGATTGCGGAGGAGATTGTGCTGACGGAGCATATCGGGGAGGAATATAAGGCGCAATTGTTTGACGAGATAGAGCTTCTTGACGGCGCCAGCGCGGAGTATGATCTGGAGCGGATACAGGCAGGTGATCTGACACCGGTATTCTTCGGATCGGCGCTTACAAATTTCGGGGTGGAGATTTTCCTGAAGCATTTTCTGGCGATGACGACAACACCCCTTCCCCGTAAGGCGGACATTGGACTGATTGATCCGGTGGAACACGATTTTTCGGCATTCGTCTTTAAGATACAGGCAAATATGAATAAGGCGCACCGCGACAGGGTGGCATTTATGCGCATCTGTTCCGGCAGATTCGATGCAGGTGCTGAAGTAAAGCATGTGCAGGGCGGTAAGGTCATGCGTCTGTCACAGCCGCAGCAGATTATGGCGGACGAGCGTAAGATATTGAACGAGGCATATGCCGGAGATATTATCGGTGTATTTGATCCGGGTATTTTTTCGATCGGTGATACCATCTGTATGCCGAAGGAACAGTTTGAGTATGAGGGTATCCCGACTTTCGCACCGGAGCACTTTGCAAGGGTGCGACAGATCGACACAATGAAGAGAAAACAGTTTGTGAAGGGAATCACACAGATCGCGCAGGAAGGTGCCATTCAGATATTTCAGGAATATAATACAGGTATGGAAGAGATTATTGTCGGCGTGGTCGGTGTACTGCAGTTCGACGTACTGAAGTATCGCCTTGAGAATGAGTATAATGTGGAAATCAAGCTTGAGAATCTTCCTTACGAACACATCCGCTGGATAGAGAATAAGGAAATTGATCTTGACAAGCTGACAGGCACCTCTGATATGAAGAAGATCAAGGATTTGAAGGGTAATCCGCTGTTGCTGTTTATCAACCAGTGGAGCATCGGTATGACCATAGAGCGGAATGACGGCTTGGAATTGTCTGAGTTTGGAAGAAACTAGCAGTATGGGGAATTTCGAGTCCGCGAAACGGATCTTGCAATCGAGCTTACTCGATTTGCTCTGTGATGATGAGGGTAATGCATATGAAGAGAACAGGTATATTACTGACGGGTATGTTGATTCTTACAGGATGTCTGGCTTATGCATGGCAGACACTTCCCCGGCAGCAGAGTGATCTGTACAGACAGAAAAATCTGGGAGCAAGGCAGGAGGAAGCCGAACCGACAGAGCAGGTAATCAAACGGGAGCAGGAGAGCGGATATGCCTACGGCAAGCTGTCGGAGTCAAAGCAACAGCTTTATCTGGAGATACGGGATGCACTGGTGCAGTTTGAGGAGAATGTGAAACTGTCCAGCTACGATAAGGATGAGATTTCCCACGTTTTTCAATGCGTGCTGAACGATCATCCGGAGATTTTCTACGTGGACGGTTATACTTACACGGAATATACGCTGGGTGATATTCTCAAGAAGATTACGTTTACGGGCACGTATCGATTTAGTCGGGAGGAGATTGCGGAAAAGCAGAAACAGATAGATAGTTATGTAAACCATTGTCTATCGGATATGCCTGTGAACGCAGACGACTATACGAAAGTAAAATATATATATGAATATCTGATTCATCACACGGAATATGATGCATTGGCTGAGGATAACCAGAATATCTGCTCGGTATTTATAGAAGGCAGGTCTGTCTGCCAGGGATATGCCAAAGCCACGCAGTACCTTTTAAACGAGGCGGGGATATTCGCAACACTCGTGCTGGGACGCGTGATCGGCGGGGAGGGACATGCGTGGAACCTCGTGCAGATAGACGGAAACTACTATTATGTGGACACAACATGGGGAGACGCCTCTTATCAGGCGGTGGGAGGAGCCTCCGGATACCCTGTCGAGAAGATTCCTACGATCAATTATGATTATCTGTGTGTGTCTACCGAACAGATGAACCTGACACATACGTTGGATAACGTGGTGGATCTGCCGGTGTGTGATTCGATGAGAGATAACTACTATGTACGGGAGGGGCTCTATTTCACGGAATGGAATGAGGAGCAGATCGAGCGTATTTTTCGGGAAGAATATGAGAAAGGAAGCGCTTATGTGACTTTAAAATGTGCGGATTACGAAGTCTATAAGCAGATGGAGGAGGCGCTGATCATGAATCAGGGGATATTTCAGTATTTGGATTGCCCCGATGGCGTGGTATCATATTCGGACGATGAGAAGCAGTACAGTATGAGCTTTTGGCTTTAACGGGAATAGGACTATGCAAAAATGATAATTTTTGGTATACTTATCCCAAATGAAAGAAAGGCGTGGAAGATAAATATGGAACAGGAATCAGCTAAAAACACCCATGTATTACAGGAAGATGAGAAATTCGGAACGGTTAAGATCGCGGATGACGTGGTAGCAATGATTGCCGCACTCGCAGCGACGGAAGTAGACGGTGTTGCTGCAATGAACGGCAATGTGGCAAATGAGCTTCTGAGCCGGGTAGGTGTCAAAGGACTAGCGAAAGGTGTCAGAGTGGACATTTTCAATAAGAAAGTCAAAGTAGAGCTTGCCATCACCATGGAGTATGGATTCAATATTCCGGCGACCTGTCAGCGCGTCCAGAATAAAGTTAAGAATGCGATCGAGAATATGACGGGACTGGAAGTGACAGATGTCAATATCCGTATAGCCGGCATCAATGTGGTGCATTCATAACACATTTACGATAAAACAGGAGCTATTATGAGCAGAAGAGAGTTGCGGGAACAAATATTTAAGTTATTATTCCGCGTAGAATTTAACAGTATAGAAGACATGACGGAACAGGAGTGTCTGTTTTTTGAGGATGAAGATGCCGCGCAGGACAAGGATGCCGATTATATTTCGGATAAGTACCATAAGATTCAGCAAAAGCTCTCCGAGATAGATGAACAGTTGAATGAGAAGGCAGAAGGTTGGAACACGGCCAGGATGAGCAAAGTAGATCTTACGATCTTAAGATTGGCGGTATATGAGATCAATTATGATGATTCCGTGCCTACAGGAGTTGCAATTAATGAGGCGGTGGAGCTTGCAAAGAAATTCGGGCAGGATGCCTCGTCAGGATTTGTCAACGGCATTTTAGCTAAGTTTGCGTAGGTGGACGGTATCGGTATGCAGAATGTATACACAGTTGCACAGGTGAATTCTTATATTAAAAATATGTTCACGCAGGATTATATGTTGCAGTCGATCATGGTCAAGGGAGAGGTCAGCAACTGCAAATATCATTCCTCTGGACATATTTATTTTACATTAAAGGATAGCAAAGGTACTATAGCATGCGTTATGTTTTCCACAAACCGCAGAGGGCTGAAGTTTCAGATGACAGAAGGACAGCAGGTCGTGGTAAGCGGCAGCGTGGATGTCTATGAACGGGACGGCAAGTATCAGCTCTATGCCAGAGAGATCACATTGGATGGCGCGGGGCAGCTCTACGAGCGGTATGAGCAGTTGAAGAGAGAACTGGAAGAGCGGGGAATGTTTGCGGCACAGTATAAGCAGCCGATCCCGAAATATATCAGGACGCTGGGTGTTGTGACAGCAGCCACGGGAGCGGCCGTGAGGGATATTATCAACATTGCGGGCAGAAGGAATCCCTATGTGCAGATCATTCTGTATCCGGCTATCGTGCAGGGAGAAGCAGCGGTTCCCAGCATTGTGAACGGGATTCACGCCTTGGAGCATCTGGGGGTAGATACGATCATTGTCGGCAGGGGCGGTGGTTCGATAGAAGATTTGTGGGCATTTAATGAAGAGGCGGTTGCGCAGGCTATATTTGACTGCTGTGTACCGATCATCTCTGCGGTGGGGCATGAGACGGATACGACCATCGCGGATTTCGTAGCAGATCTGCGTGCACCGACACCGTCTGCGGCGGCGGAACTGGCGGTCTATGATATTGAACAGTTGCAGGATAAGCTGTCGGAGTATGCTTATACTATGCACCATATGTGCCGGAGAGTCATAGGGCGTTACAGGCAGGAGGCGGAACATTACGGTGACAAGTTGCGATACTTAAGCCCGGTCAATACAATACGGATGAAAAGAACACAGGCGTTATCTTTAGAGGAACATCTACAAAGTGCGATGGAGAGGTGTTTGCAGGATTTCCGTCATAAGTTGGATATATACGTACAGCAGATGAAGGGACTGTCCCCTTTGGACAAGCTGAATCAGGGATATGTATACGCTGCAGATGATAATGGCGCGACCGTAGCTTCGATCGAGCAGGTAGCGGTGGGTGACCGGATGAGTGTGTATCTGAAAGACGGCAGGTTGAGCGTACAGGTTATGGATAAACTGAGAGAGGCGGCCGGGGTACGGCAGAAACGAGAGGAAGTGTAGATAAGTGGCGGGGCAGAAGAAAATTAAGTCCGTGCAGGACGAGGTGGATTTGCAGGACAATAAGCAGCAGGAGCAGGCAGAAGAGACGGAACAGATTTCACTGGAAGAGGCATTTGAACAGATCGAGGAAGTGATCGCTCATTTGGAAACGGAGGAGATCACGCTGGAGGAGTCTTTTCAGGAGTACAACAGGGGAATGAAGTTACTTCATAAATGTAACGAGACGATTGACAGAGTGGAGAAGAAAGTGCTTCAGATCAATGAAGATGGTGGACTAGATGAATTTTAAAGAAGAAATGGGACGAAAAACGGAACAGATAGAGCATATGATCGGCAGGTATCTTCCGGCAGAGGAAGGATATCAGAAGACCGTTCTGCAGGCCATGAATTATTCGATTACGGCAGGCGGCAAGAGACTGCGCCCGCTGCTAATGGCGGAGAGTGCGGCGCTATTTACGGAAGTAAATGAAATATGGCGGACGGCGGAAGGCGGATTACAGGACGGGGATTCGATGCAACAGACCGTTCTGGGAAGGGCATTGTCCCTGTTTATGGCAGCGCTTGAGATGATACACAACTATTCTCTTGTGCATGACGATCTTCCGGCGATGGATAATGATGAATACCGAAGGGGTCGTAAAACCACGCATGTAGTCTACGGAGAGGGCATGGCGGTACTGGCAGGCGACGGACTTTTGAACTATGCTTTCGAGACGGCGGCGCAGGCCTTTGAGGGCGCAGAGACGGTGGAAGAGTATCGCAGAATTGCATGTTCCATGCAGATTCTTGGTCGTAAGGCCGGCATATACGGTATGATCGGCGGGCAGTGTGCAGATCTGGAAGCGGAAGCAATGGGTGATGACGTAAGTGAAGAGATGCTTCTCTACATTCATGAACACAAAACTGCGGCGCTGATTCAGGCTGCCATGACGATCGGTGCAACATTGGCGGGAGCCGGTCAGGATGCCATAGAGAGACTGGAGAAATGTGCATATAATATCGGAATTGCATTCCAGATTCAGGATGATATTCTGGACGTGACGAGCAGTCTGGAAGTGCTCGGTAAATCGGTGGGAAGCGATGAGAAAAACAATAAACTTACCTATGTCACCATGCACGGGCTGGAGGAATCGGCGAAGCAGGTGGAAGAATTATCCAAGGAGGCTGTCAGATTACTTCGTTCGTTTTCGAGACGTAATCCGTTTCTGGAGGAACTGGTAGAGCAATTGATCCACAGGGAGAAATAAGCGCGGAGGATTACCATGTTGTTAGAGAAGATAGAACAGACAAATGATATCAAGCAGCTTACGGAGGCGGATTACGGGGTACTGGCGGAAGAGATCAGAGAATTCCTGATTACGTCCATCAGTGAGACCGGTGGGCACTTGGGGTCTAATCTCGGTGCCGTGGAACTGACTATGGCTCTGCATTTGTTTTTGAATCTGCCGGAGGATAAGATTATCTGGGATGTGGGGCACCAGTCTTATACCCATAAGATTCTGACAGGCAGGCGGGACGGATTTGCTAATCTGCGCAAGTTCGGCGGTATGAGCGGTTTTCCGAAGCGTAAGGAGAGTGACTGCGACTGCTTTGATACGGGGCACAGCTCCACTTCCATCTCAGCCGGGCTCGGTATGGTGAAGGCAAGAGATATTCAGGGCGGGAAGAACACGATCGTTTCGGTGATCGGTGACGGTTCCCTGACCGGCGGCATGGCATATGAGGCGCTTAACAATGCCTCCCGACTGGAAACCAATTTCATTATCGTGCTGAATGATAATAACATGTCCATATCGGAAAATGTGGGCGGCGTGTCCAAATATCTGAATAACATCAGAACGGCAGATATGTATCTGGACTTGAAGGAAGGGGTATATAATTCGCTCCACGGCAAGTCAAAATACGGCGATAAAATGGTATCTCAGATCAGACGTGTCAAGAGCAGTTTCAAGAATCTGGTAGTGCCGGGCATGTTTTTTGAAGATATGGGTATCACTTACTTAGGACCGGTGGACGGGCATAATATATCCGCCATGGTGCGTATGCTCAAGGAGGCTAAGAAGATACGAGGTGCGGTTCTTTTGCATGTGATTACCCAGAAGGGGAAGGGATATGCGCCGGCGGAGCGGCATCCTGCCAGATTTCACGGGGCGGAGCCCTTTGATATCGAGACGGGTATTCCGAGTAAACCGCAGAGCAAAGCCAACTACACGGACATTTTCTCAACAGTCATGTGTAAAATGGGACAGCGGGATGAACAGGTGGTGGCAATCACGGCGGCCATGCCGGACGGCACCGGACTGAAGCGTTTCCGCAACATGTATCCGGAGCGGTTCTTCGATGTGGGGATTGCGGAAGAGCATGCGGTGACGTTTGCTGCCGGGCTGGCGGCAGGTGGGCTGAAACCGATCGTTGCGATCTATTCCTCTTTTCTGCAAAGAGCCTATGATCAGATTCTGCATGACGTATGTCTGCAGAACCTGCCGGTAGTATTTGCCATAGACAGGGCGGGACTGGTAGGTAGCGACGGGGAGACACATCAGGGAATTTTTGACCTGTCGTACCTATCGTCCATACCGAATATGCACATCATGGCGCCTAAGAATAAATGGGAACTTTCCGATATGAT
>JAAUZY010000103.1 GCA_014804355.1 Lachnospiraceae bacterium | reverse complement strand
GTCAGCACAGTCAAAGAGAAAGAAAAAGAGGCTCGTGTGCTGGAAATGGAATCTTTAATGTATCAGATCAATCCACACTTTCTATATAATACTTTGGATAATGTTTATATGATGGCAAGAATCAGCCAACAGACTCAGATTGTGAATATGGTGGATGCCCTGTCGAAATTTCTGAGGGTAACGCTGAGTAACGGGAAGGATGTTATTAGCGTAAGACAGGAACTTGAGCATGCCTGCGCTTATATGAAGATCCAGCAGGTGAGAAACAGTGATCTGTTTACATTTGAAGTGATGTGTAAAGAAGAATTGTACTCTTATATCATACCGAAAATGATTCTGCAGCCCCTGATTGAAAACTGTATCGAACACGGTTTTGCAAATATGACGGAAGGCGGACGGATTGAAATCAATATAAGGGAAGAGAGTGAAAAATTGGTTTTTGAAGTATGCAATAATGGCGATATGATGGAGCATGATACCATAGAGCGGATGAACAGGCTGTTGCAGTCCGGTGCTGCGAAGTGGGAAAATAACTCTTCAAAGTCAGGAGGAGGATATGGAATGGGGAACATAGCCAGAAGACTGAAGCTTAAGTATGAAGAGGATGTAACAATGAAGTATACTGTGGAAAATGACAGGACGATCTGCAGAATTGAATTTGCATTGGATGCACTTGGCAGGGAGAATATACTATGATGTATAAATTAAAATTATTGCTGATATTGTGTGTAGCTATGATTTTGTCGGTGGGTTGCGGCAAGAAAGATACGGTGACAGTATTGACGCAGGATGAGGAAAATATTGTGGCGGTTCCGATTCTGCTACGAATTGATCCAGAAACAGGAGAAGAAGAATATACAGATCTGATAGAGGGATTTAACAAGGAGTATGCCGGCAAGTACAGGATCGATGTACAGTGGCTTAAGGACACGGAGCAAGGATATAGAGAACGATTAAAGATATTGAATGTTTATGACAGGCTGCCGATTATTATCACGGATGCTGCTTTCAGTCCGGACTTTCATGAGTTGATGGTATCAAATGAAAGATATCTTAATCTGTATCCTTATTTAGAAGGAAGAGAAGAGTGGCAGGAGTTAGTGGAAAAGTCATCGGATGGAAAAATCTATATGGTTCCATTGAATATGGGATTATATTCTTCGGCGGGGCTGTATTATAATAAGGAATTATTTCGAAAGGCAGGGATCGAAAAGTTTCCTCAAACATGGGAGGAATTTTTTGAATGCCTTGGCAGGCTGCAGGACGCAGGAATTACGCCGCTCGCATTACACGGAGGCGGGGAGTACTGGTCACCTATGTTGATTTCTACGGCATATATGTGTTCAACGGAGGGCGGACAAACGTTTCTGGAAGAGTATTTTCCGGAATCATATGATAATCAGTATGTAATGGACATGCTGTTCTGTATGGATACAATTTATAATTATACTTTTGATGATGCATTGGATATCAACTTTAATCAGGCACAGAACCGTTTTATGAACGGGGAAGCGGCTATTCTTGCAAATGGTTACTGGATGATGGGGGATATTGGAGTTGATAAGCAGAAAGAGATTGGCTTTGCGCCGTTCCCCGGTAATATGCTGATGATCGATGAACAGATGTCAAGCTGGGCAGTGATATCAAGTTACTCAGAGGAAGAAATAGAAGGGGCAATAGAGCTTTTGACATATCGGCAGAAAATCTCTGAAGTAGACGAGGAGCGGGCCGGTCAATTGGAAAATGAGTATATATCTGTATTTCAACAGGCGCAGGAGCAGTTTGTCAATTATCAGTTCAGGTGGGAGGAGCAGTTGTTAAATGATTTCTTTAATACAGCTTTTCCGGAATTTATTCAGGGGAATTGTGATTATGCGGAGTTTATAGAAAAGATGAATGCGGAATTGAAAAAAATTGAAGCGCAGGAATAAGGTATATTTTTTGCTATCGCAAGTTTATTAATTGATATTTGGGTAAGAAATGAAGTCTATATAATTAGTGTATCAAAAACTAACCAAAGGAGAATGAAATATTATGGGGCGCAAAAAAAGAGTAATTGCGATTATGCTATGCCTGACAATGCTGGTTGGATTGATATTTCCATCCGTAAATGTTATGGCAGTAGAGCCTGGGACAGTAGAGCCTGGGACAGTAGAGCCTGAGGAAGAAGAGCTTGAGGCAGAGGAGTCTGAGACAGAAGAGCTTGAGGCAGAGGAGTCTGAGACAGAAGAACTTGAGGCAGAAGAACCTGAGACAGAAGGGCTTGAGGCAGAAGAACCTGAGGCAAAAGAGTCTGAGATAGAAGTGCCTGAGGAAGAAGAGCTTGGGGCAGAAGAGTCTGAGGCACAAGAGCCTGCTTCAGAAGGAGCGGAGTTCGTAATTTTAGAAGATGGAGAGGATGATTCTGCTACCGAAGGTGCCAGAACTTCCATGGAGTTCTACGAGGGAGCGGAAGGTTATTCTGCATTTTATGAGGGAAAAGTAACGCTAACGAGTGGTACTAACGAGTATCGAATTTATATTAATGGGGAAAAGGCTGAGGAAGGAACAATTGAAATTGAAGGAGCGGAGGCCGAGGATATCTGGATCAGGTATTTTGAAGAAGAGGGAGTAGTCACACAGTATAATGAAAAATTCTTATACCCGGCAGTCTGGACCGGCGAGTTTTCAAAATTGACAAAAAAAGATGGAACGAAATATTTGGATTTTTATGATTGGAGTACGACTGACACATACGCTTCTTTAGATTATCAAGGCGGAGGTATTTTCCAAAAGACATTTACTTTTGATGCAATGGAAGATGAGCAAGAACTTACATATAAGATTACTTTTAATGGTGGCTGGGATAATGCTATAGATGACGGGAAGGGCAACAATAGGACTCTGACGTTCCCAGAAGGAAGCGAATCTGTTACTATCTGGGTAAATTCACTGACCAAGGAAATTAAGGTTACACTCTATCCGGAAAGTGGTGAAACCGAAGAACCTCCGGAAGAAATCCCGGAAGAAAGCGAGGTAGATTTAGGAAGATTGGTACAGGTTTCTGTCAATGACGGAGCCAAAAATCTAATGAGCTTATACAAGGATGGAATGTATGAGGGAAAAGTATCGCTAACGAGTGGTGCTAACACTTATCAGATTTATATTGATGGGGAAAAGATTAAGGAAGGAGACATTGAAGAAGCGGATGCCGGGGATAGCTGGATCAGGTATTCGGTGCTGAATGATGAGGTAGTCACACGGTATGATGAAGGATTCTTATATCCGGCAACCTGGACCGGCGGGTTTGATGGTTTGACAAAAGCGGATGGAACGACGAAATATTTGTATTTCGAAAATTGGTCGCCGGGTGACACCAATGCTAATTTAGATTATAAAGGCGGAGGTGTTTTCCAAAAGAAATTTAATTTTGATACAATGGAAAGCGGCAAAGAACTTGATTATAAAATTGCTTTTGGCGGGGATTGGAATCATGGCGCGGTGCCTAATAACGATAAGCATATAGACTTTCCGGAAGGAACCGAATCAATTACTCTTTGGGTTAATTCATTGACCAGCGAGACCTATGATTCGATAAACGATGTGGATAGTGCAACAACGGAAACAGTGCAGATGGGTATTGATGACACAGATCATGATATGGTTCAGATTGGATTTCATACATTTATAGGAACCGTGCAGCTGGGCACAGGCAAGCATACGTGGAATATTGCAGGTAAGAGTGGCAGTTTTGACTTGTCAGAGGAAAAAGCAGTTACGTTTTACTATGATGACAAAGAAGGTACTATATTAAATTCTGTGATGAAAGCAGCCACTTTGGCTACTGTTATTAATTATCCGGTATCAAATGATTCGGGAACTGAATTCGAACCGGAAATTGATCTGAAAGACGTAAAATTTGGAGAAACATTGGAAATCTCGATTAATGGTGGTGCAAAATCTCTGATGAGTCCGTACTACAATGGAATGTTCGAAGGAGAAGTGAAAATACCTTCAGGCAAAAGTACTTATCGGATTTATCGGAATGATAAACTGGCAAAAATAGGAGAGATAGCTGCCAGTTCAAGAGGGACGGCATGGATAAGATATTGGTCATTTCAGGATAAAGTAGTTACCTCATATGATAAGTCCGATGGTTTTAAATACCCGGCAACCTGGGTTGGTAAGTTTTCAACCGTGTCAAACTTGGCTGACTTAAATCTTGGTGATTGGCAACCAAGTGATTCGGATGGCGATTTAGAATATAAAGGCGGAGGTGTTTTCCAGAGGACATTCTCTTTTAAAGAAATGGAAGAGGATAAAGAATTGTTGAATGGTGATGACGATCCGGGCTATAAAATCGCTTTTTGCGGAGACTGGGCTCATGGTGACGTTGGACTGAATGGAGGCAATAAGCCGCTGACTTTCCCTGCAGGGAGTAAAGAGATTACTCTTTGGGTAAACTCACTCACCAGTGAGAACTATGATTCCATAAACGAAAAAGGTAAAGTAACATT
Source organism: Lachnospiraceae bacterium (assembly GCA_014804355.1). Classification (GTDB taxonomy): domain Bacteria; phylum Bacillota; class Clostridia; order Lachnospirales; family Lachnospiraceae; genus UBA3282. The sequence goes on along the minus strand of JAAUZY010000103.1, from coordinate 14,252 downwards.
GGAGCCGGTGAAAATTTACATTGATGACGATGATTACGAAATGATACAGACCGGTTTTCATACGTTTATAAAGACTGTGCTGTTAGAAGAAAGCAAGACTTATTCGTGGACTTGTACGACGGGAAGTACACAGAGTTTGGAGGGGGACGTAACTAACTCAACCGATAGAACGGCGGTTACATTTTGGTATGATGCCGAAAACAACAAAATGTACAACTCAATAGATGATTTGGAAGAGTTAGAAGGTCTCACCAATTGGTTGAATACGTTAAATTCAAATTATTCCACATATGACGGTGGCGATCTTGGTGCCGTATATACGCCTTCAAGTACGATGTTTAAGGTTTGGGCTCCAACCGCTTCAAAAGTAGTGCTTAATCGGTATGCTAAGGGAAGCATCAGTGAAGAAAGTACTCCGTCGCTTGGTACTACTCCGATGGAAAAAGATGGAACGGCAGAAGATTGGAATGGCGTTTGGACAACAACTGTCACGGGAGATTTGAAAAATACCTATTATACATATTCGGTAACGGCAGGCGGTACAACGAAGGAAACAAATGATATTTATGCAAAAGCAGTCGGACTAAATGGCGACAGGGGAATGGTGGTGGATTTGGATTCCACTGATCCGTCCGGTTGGGCACAGGATAGCCATGTGATGGTGGATGAGCCTACAGATGCTATTGTGTGGGAAGTGAATATAAGTGATTTTTCAAGTGCTGGCAACTCCGGAATATCAGCAGAAAATTCCGGGAAGTATCTTGCCTTTACAGAAAAAGGGACAACCGTTAATGGTAGTAGTGAACTTCCTACGGGAATCGACTATTTAAAAGATCTTGGGGTTAACTATGTACAATTGCTTCCGGTTTTTGATTATGTAAATGATGAGACCGCTGATAGCTATAACTGGGGTTATGCTCCTAAAAATTATAATGTTCCGGAAGGAATATTTTCTACAGATCCGTCTGACGGCAATGTAAGAATCAAGGAATTTAAGCAAATGGTACAGGCGCTTCATGATAATGAAATCGGTGTAGTCATGGACGTGGTATTTAACCATGTTGGCGGAGATGGAAAAGAGTCCTGGTTTAACCGTACGGTTCCCGGATATTATTTCCGTCAGGATGAGTGGGGGAATTTTATGGCTTCGGGAACAGCTTGCGGAAATGAGACGGCGAGCGAAGCAGAAATGTTCCGGAAATATATGATCGACTCAGTTGTGTACTGGGCGGAAGAATATCACATTGATGGTTTCCGCTTTGATCTGATGGGGTGTCATGATGTAGAGACAATGAATCAGTTAAGAGCCGCATTAGATAAGTTGGATGGCGGAGAAGGAAAAAAGATTCTGGTTTATGGAGAGCCTTGGGCGGCCGGAACTACCAATCAGCCTGAAGGTGTGGAAATGGTCGACAAGGATTCCAATCATAATACTTTTGTAATGTTAAATGAAAGAATTGGCGCATTTAGCAATAATATGCGCGATTCGTTAAAAGGCGAGCAATGGCAGGATGAAAAAGGCTTTAACAAAGGATTTGTTCAGGGTGCTCAAAAGGTAGGTGACAAATCAGCTGATGTCAAATTAATTGGATCAATTCAGGCAAATTCAAATCTTGGTGCTGATGAACCATGGGCAAAGCAGCCTTCCCAGGTGGTATCTTATGTATCCGTACATGATGATTTAAGCTTGTACGATAAGCTGCAGCGTTCCGTGAATGGGGTTGAAGGAGTCAAGAATCCAAAATACTACGAGTATGATTCTAATCTTGTAAAAATGAATAAGATGGCAGCTGCAGTTCTCGCAACTTCTCAGGGAATGATGTTCTTCCAGGCCGGAGAGGAGATGGCAAGAAGTAAAGGCGGCGATCATAACAGTTATGAATCTCCATTGTTCTTTACAGAGAGTGGCGTAGAATATGAATTAAATGCAATTAACTGGGAAAGATCTGAGAAGTTCTCTGATTTGGTGGAATACTATAAAGGACTGCTGAAATTGAGAAAAGCATATGCACCATTTACTGCATCGGATATGTCGACTGTTAATAATATGACATTCTCCGAAGGTAATGAGAATCTGATTGCATATACGATAAACAGCCCCGGTGCAAAATGGGATATGGTGGCTGTTGTGATGAATTCAAATACAGAATCACAGCAAGTAACTCTGAAAGCGGCAGACGGTGTGGAATTACCGGACGCATGGAATTGTGTGGTAAATCAGGAGAGCGCGGGCACAGAAAAGCTGGAGATGTATCTAGGAACTACTATTACAGTTCCGGCACAAACAGTGTTGGTGTTAACTGCAGCAAACCAAGATGATTTGAAGGCTGAATTAACTGCTGTTATTGCACAGTATGAACAATTGGAAAAGAGTGAAGATTTCTCGGATGAAGATTGGGAAGCATTCCAGGCAGCGTTACAAGCGGCTAGAGATATCGCAGCTGACGAAAACGCTACGGCGGAACAGATTTCCGAAGCAATTAATAATCTGAAAAGTGCGGCAGGGAAGCTGACGAAGGCGACGGATAAGACGCAGCTGGAGGAATTATTAGAGAAATATAAGGATGTGGAAGGTGATGATGCCTTTAAGGCAGCTTACGCACATGCACAGGAGATCCTGAAAAATCCGGATGCAACACAGGAAGAGATCAACGATGCAGTAGCAGCTTTAGAAGAAGCGTATCGGAATTCTAAACCGGATGATCCGACACCGGAGAACCATCCAGGACTCTGGATCAGGCCGATTCCCGCACAGACTTACACTGGTGTAGCGATCAAGCCTGAGATTGAAGTTTACCACGATGGTAAGCTGCTGACGATCAAGAAAGATTACACGGTAGCATATAAGCAAAACACTAATGTCGGAACGGCTACAGTAACAGTTACCGGTAAAGGCAACTTCAAGGGTAAGGATACGGAGACCTTTAAGATCGAGAAGAAAGATATCGGTGCTGAGGATATCAGCGTAGCGGATGTCTATGCGATCATCAATAACAAGGGCAAAGTAACCAATCCGAAGGTGACCGTGAAATATGGCAAGAAGACGCTGAAGAACAATAATGATTATAAAGTGGTATGGCCTGAGGATGATGTAATCAAGGATGCTGAGGGTAATATTAAGGTGGGAGTTTATGATATTACCATCACTACAAAGGACGTAAAGAAGCAGAAAGGTGAATATGTTGATTCTGCCAACTATACCGGAAGCAAGAAGATTAAGTATACAGTGCGCGAAACCGGCACGCAGCTGATGAGCAAGGCTGTGATAAAGCTGACAGATACTAAGGTGGACTATGCCGGCGAGAACGGCGCTGAAACGAAGAAGCCTAGAATAAAGAGTATTAAGATCGGCGGAAAAGATGTTCCCGAAGGAGAGTATACAGTAAGCTATGATGATGATAACTGGAATAAGATCGGTAAGGCGACTGTCACAGTTACTGCGAATGAAGGCTCAGTATATTACGGAAGCAAGTCTGTAACTTATACGGTAAACGGCACCAAGCTGGTAGCCAAAGACCTGACCATTGAGGGCATTGAGAAAGAATATCCGTACACGGGCAGTGAAATTAGCGTAAACAGTACGCTGAGTGTCAAGCCGAAGGCAGAAGGTTCCGCGCCTTACGTGGAAGGCAAAGACTACGAAGTATCCTACAAGACAGGCAAGAAACTTGGTGAGCATACCAACGTAGGCACGGTTACCGTGACGATAACCGGTATCAATGCATACACCGGTTCGATTAATAAGACATTCAAGATCACTGCAGTTGACTTGGCGAAGTTCGGTACGCCAGAGGTTCCTGGCGGAAGCTTTACGGCTGATCTTAATGCGAAGTATACGAAGACAGGTGCGAAGCTTGAGAATACAGCACTGTCATTTAACGGAACGCCTCTGGTAGAGAAACAGGATTACACGGTTGCTTATGCGAAGAACAAAGCGGTAGTAGCCGGTACAGCATCTGCTACCATGACCATCAAGGGCAAGGGCAACTTCAAGGGTCAGATCCAGCATAAGTATGAAGTGACCAAGGCATCTGAGGCAGATGTAGAAGTAACGGCAACAGATATCGTAAAGCCTACTAAGTTTAATAAGTTAAAGCCGACCGTAAAGGTGGTTGAGACGTCAACGGGTAAAGCGCTGAAAGCAGGAACCGATTACGAGAAGACCATTACGTATCACAAAGACGAGGCATGTACAGAGGCGTCGCAGATCACGGCACAGAATTTTAATGAATGGCGTGAAGGTCTTGAGGATGGTCGTGCGGTTACCGTTTATGCAAAAGTTGTCATGAAGGGCAATTACGCTGACGAAACACCTGGCAGCAAAACGGCAGAGTTCAAGCTGTATGACAGTAGCAAGAAGATAACGGATGCTAAGAAATATACGATTAAAGTAGTAACCGATCGGACGGCAGCGGCGACAGAACCGGATATAACCTGTGATAAGAAAGGAAATCCGATCTATACTGGAGCTGAAATCAAGCCGAAGGTGACAGTGACCCCTAAGGGAAATGACGCAAAAGACTTGGTATTAGACACAGATTATGTGGTATCTTATGTTAATAATACCAATAAGGGTAAGGCTACAGTGACCGTTACCGGTATCGGAGAGTACGGCGGAACCAAGAGCCTGAAGTTCACTATCGTATCCGCTGATATGAAGTGGTACACCGCAGTTACAGAAAAGATAGCTACATTCTTCTCCAATCTGTTCTAGTTATTTTTTCCTCTTTCCTCTGTTCTGAATAATACAGAACAGAAAATACATGTGATTAAGTAGAGGGGGATTTCTCTGATGAGAAATCCTCTTCTGCTGTCTGCTTAAAAATGGCCCTGTGCGGACGGCTTTATGAGTCAGTCCGATACAGGGTTTTGTTTTTTTTAGCCGTATTTGTATTTGCGGGTAATGGTGGTCTGAACTTGTAATTGATTTAGAAGTGCATTCTTGTGGTGAGGATAAGCATAGGTGTGTAAGCATGAAAAATGGTAAATTATGAATAATATATTAGCTCTTTATTGTATTTTATTAGCATTTGGGTTAAAATATTATCTATGAACACAAACTTTTCTTTTTTATCAAAATCACCGGGAGAGATACAGAAACTTATCGCAGAGCGTATTCGTACGATCCGCAGAAGACGGAAGATATCACAGAAGAGACTGAGTGAATTATCGGGGGTAAGTTTAGGTTCCGTAAAAAGATTTGAGCGAAGCGGTGAGATTTCTTTTCTCTCTCTTATCAAGATTGCAGCCGCGCTGGGGATCAACAATGAATTGGAGCATTTATTTGAAGATGTTCCTCCATTGTCCATAGAGGAGATTATCCGTGAACAAGATTAAGCAGTTGAATGTGTTTTATCATGAGAGAAAGGTCGGAACGCTGGCGCTGTATAAGAAGCAGCTGGCGGCCTTTGAATACGATAAAGACTGGATCGAAAACGGGTTCCCGATCAGTCCCTTTTCTTTGCCTTTAGAGAAGCGGATATTTCTTCCGAAAATTGATCCCTTCGGCGGTCTGTTTGGTGTGTTTGCGGACAGTCTTCCCGACGGATGGGGACGCCTGCTGGTAGACCGCCTTATGCTGAAAAATCACATAGACCCTGTGGGAGTCGGGAACCTGAGCAGGCTCGCGATCGTAGGAAATTCTGGAATGGGCGCACTTTCCTACAGACCGGATATTCAGTTAAATGCGTCTTCATCGGTGATGGGACTGGATCAGATTGCCGAAGAGTGTGAGAATGTGTTGAAGACGGAATATTCAGCCGATTTGGATCAATTGTTTCAATTGGGCGGCTCATCCGGCGGTGCGAGACCGAAAATATTGACAGCGATAGACAACGAGGAGTGGATCATCAAATTCCCGTCTTATGATGATAAAAAGAATATCGGAAAGCAGGAATATGAGTATTCGGTATGCGCAAAAGAATGCGGTATTGAAATGACAGAAACCAAGCTTTTTCCGTCAGAGAGATGTGAAGGATATTTCGGCACGAAACGTTTTGACCGGAAAAGCGACAGCGGAAATGTTATGACTAAAATTCATATGTTATCTGTCAGCGCTGTTTTGGAAACGTCGCATCGGATTCCAAATCTGGACTATCATCTTTTGATGAAGCTTACATTGGAAATCACAAAGGATTTTTCAGAAGTGATGAAGCTGTATCGTTTGATGTGTTTCAATGTGTTTGCTCACAACAGGGATGATCATTCCAAGAATTTCTCTTATCTGTATGATGAACAGGAATCCCGCTTTATACTTGCGCCTGCCTATGATCTTACTTACAGTAACTCTCTTAACGGAGAACATGCTACGACCGTGAACGGAAACGGTTTAAATCCGGACATGGAAGATATCTTAGCGGTGGCCGCCGGGATCGGTATCAGGGAAGCGCAGGCAGGAAAAATTGCACGAGATATCAGGGACTGCGTTTATGAAATGCTGGCGGAGTATTTGCGGCCTGTGTAAGGGGCAGTTATGAACGTAACAAAAGGAGAGTGCATGTGGGTAATCGAAAGCACATGGGAAAAGATAAAGGAGGAGTAATTACATGGGAGAAAGAGAAATACTGTTTATAGAATATCCGAAATGTTCTACCTGCCAGAAGGCCAGGAAGTGGCTGGACGGACATAACATTACATATACGGATCGTCATATTGTGGAGAATAATCCTTCTTATGACGAATTAAAAGGATGGTATGAGAAGAGCGGCTTGCCGCTTAAGAAATTTTTCAATACGAGCGGTCTCATGTATAAAGATATGAATCTGAAAGATAAGCTTCCGACCATGAGTGAAGAAGAACAGCTGAAGCTTCTTGCGACCAATGGAATGCTTGTGAAACGTCCGCTTGTGGTGGGTGACGATCTGGTACTCACGGGATTTAGGGAAGCAGAGTGGATGGAGAAACTACAATAAAAATTGCAAGGCAGACACGCAAGGCAATTACACAGCTTCGCATGCGACAGAAGATAAATTTCGATTGGAATAAAACGCCGGATTTGCTATAATTGGCGTATACCAAAATCAGGAAATATTACATAGGTGGACAGGAGAAAAAACATGACACCAAATCCGAATTTAAAGACGTACACATTGCAGGAAATAGAACATTACAAGATCTACGGGCGAACCGATGAGACACAGAACCCGCTGCCGCTGTTTTTCAACGGGAGCGGTATTGAAGTAAGTGTAACGGGAACAGAGTTGTGGATCGATATTGATGTAGATTATGATATGCATGAGCCATGGATCTGGACGGCGCTTAACGGTGCATTTATGAGCAGGCAGATGCTGGCAGCAGGCACGTATTCGTTGTGTCTTTTCAGAAGCATGAGTCCGGAGGCTGTCAAGAATGTGCAGTTTTTCAGAGAATTGCAGGCGATGTCAGAGGACAATACCTGCCGTCTGTTGATTAAGGGATTGCGCAGCGATGGTGAATTTCGTCCGGTGGCGGCTAAGCGTTATAAATTGGAATTTATCGGCGACAGCATTACTTCTGGAGAGGGAACGTACGGAGCAAAGGAGGATACGGACTGGCTGGCCATGTATATGAGCTGTAGCCGGGATTATGCAAGGATGGTTTCCGATGCGCTGGGGGCGGAGTATCGTATGGTATCTCAGGGTGGCTGGGGCGTGCTGTGCGGCTGGGACAATGATCCGCGACACAATATACCGTCCCGCTATGAGAAGATCTGCGGTCTTGCGGAGGGAGAGATGAATGAGCATCTGGGCGCGGCCAAGCCTTATGACTTTACAAGCTGGGTGCCGGATGTCATTATTGTGAATCTGGGCACGAATGACGCCAGCGCTTTCAATCAGCCGGCGTGGACAGATCCCGTGACGGGACAGACTTTTCAACAGAGAAAAGAGGCAGACGGAACCTATAATGCAGAAGACCTTGCACGCTTCAAACAGGCTGTGATTGATTTCCTCGAAATGATACGCAGGAACAATCCGACCTCTCATATCGTGTGGGCATACGGTATGCTGGGGTATGACCTGACGTTGGCAATTACGGATGCCATGAATACTTATCAGAGACAGGCAGGAGATACCAATACCGCATTCCTGCAATTACCTGATACGACGGATGAGACGGTGGGCTCCCATGCACATCCCGGAGAAAAGTCCCATGCAAGGGCGGCGCAGGTAGTCATTGAATATTTGGAAAAATATCTGGGAGCATAAGAGGGCAGCAAAGCTAAGAGAAGGGCAGGGGTAATAAGTATGATAAAAAGATACGTATTCGGGAATCCCATTGAAACGGACGCGGTTTTAAGCAAGCCGGAAGTCTGTACGTGGAGCAATGACAGACTATGTTTTCGGGAAAACGCATTGGAATGTGAGCTGGAAGAAGATGAGATCGTATACGGTCTGGGACAGAATGTGAGGGGAATCAACAAGCGTGGCTGGATCTATGAGAGCAACTGTACGGACGATCCCCAACATACTGAGAGTAAACACTCGCTGTATGGGGCGCACAATTTTGTGCTGCTTGACGGGGAGAAGAAGCTGGGTATCTTCGTAGATACGCCTTCTAAAGTGGTCTTCGATATAGGGTATACTGATCATAATCGAATGCGCATCGCACTACAGACTCCGGATTTTGAATTATATCTGATCGAAGAGGATAGCCTTAGCGGGATCATAAAGGAGTTCCGCGGATTAATCGGCAGAAGTTATATTCCGCCGCGGTGGGCATTCGGTTACGGACAGAGCCGCTGGGGATATCGTTCGGCCGAGGACATCAGGCAGGTGGTAAAGAATTATCGGGACAATCAGATCCCGTTGGACAGTGTATATCTGGATATCGACTATATGGAGCGATATAAGGATTTCACGGTGAATGAGGAGACTTTCCCTGATTTTGAGGAGTTTGTATCGGAAATGAAGGGGCAGGGAATCCATCTCGTGCCGATCATCGATGGCGGCGTCAAGGAAGAAGCCGGATACGATGTATACGAAGAAGGCAGGGAAAAGGGATATTTCTGTAAAGATGAGGACGGGAAAGATTTTGTGCTCGGTGTCTGGCCGGGAAGGTGCTGCCTGCCGGATATGTTGAACGAGGAGGCGGGAAGATGGTTCGGGCGGAAGTATAAAATATTGCTGGACCAGGGCATAGACGGATTCTGGAATGATATGAATGAGCCGGCGATCTTCTACTCGGAGAGGGGATTGGCGGAAGTGTTCGAGAAGATAGACCAATACCGCAGCCGTAATCTTGACATTAATTCTTTCTTTGCGTTTCGGGATCTGGCGGAGCACATTTCCAATAATCCGAAAGATTATGCGTCTTTTTATCATAATTATAAAGGAAAAAGATATTGCCATGAAGATGTGCATAATTTGTTCGGATATTATATGACGCGTTCGGCGGCAGAGGCGTTTGACGAGCTGTCACCGGAAAAGAGGATTCTGCTTTTCTCCAGAGCATCCTATATCGGAATGCACAGATACGGCGGGATCTGGCAGGGCGACAATAATTCATGGTGGTCTCATCTTCTGCTGAATATTCGTATGATGCCGTCCCTGAATATGTGCGGATTCCTGTATACGGGAGCGGATATCGGCGGCTTCGGAGCAGACGCTACGGAGGATCTGCTGATCAGGTGGTTATCTTTCGGTGTGTTCACACCTCTGATGAGAAATCATTCGGCGCTGGGAACGAGACTGCAGGAGGCATATCAATTTGGAAACATTGATCTGATGAGAGATGTGATAGGGATTCGGTATAAGCTGCTGCCCTATCTCTACAGTGAATTTATGAAAGCGGCTCTGCGGGACGAAATGATGTTTAAGCCGCTGGGATTTGTCTATGGTGACGACAGGATTGCGCGACATGTGGAGGATCAGCTTCTTTTGGGAGACGAGATCATGATTGCGCCCGTGTATGAGCAGAATGCGGTGGGCAGAACGGTGTATTTCCCGGAGCCTATGAAACTGATTCGGTTTCGCGGTGGGGAAGTACAAGAGGAAGAAGTCTATACGAAGGGTTATTCCTATGTGGAAATGCCCCTCGGAGATGTGTGCGTGTTCCTCAAGGAAAATCGCATACTGCCGTTAGCGGACGGGGGACAAAACATAGCGGGGGTGGATTTCAATCATCTGCAACTGCACTTTTACGGAGATCATGTAAAGCCCTATGAATATTATACGGACGACGGAGAGTGCAGAGAATATGATACTGACAGATTTATCAAGCTGCTGAAGGCGTAATGTGCCTGTTCCGAGGCAGCAGAAAAAAAGGCGGTCCGGCGGCAGGACAGAACCAGGACTCAGTGCCGCATAGGAGAATCACATATATGTTTAAGAGAAAGTCAGCAGCGCAGATACAACATTACGATAAGGAAACCTACAAGCCGATATTGAAGTGCAGTATCTGCAACGGTGAACAGGTGGCGGGCTTTCGGAATCTGCAGACGGGAAAATTTGAGGAGATCATGCTTGTCAGGAATGCGGCTGATTTAAGAGAGTTCATGGAGCGGTACGGAGTAAGCGATGTGCCGAAGGAATACTGAAAAAAGAAAGGTTAGAGTATTATGCCCAATACGACTAAGTATGCGCTGGAGGCGTCACTTAAGAAGCTGCTTACGAACAGACCGCTTGATAAGATAACAATCAATGACCTCACATCGGATTGCGGGATCAGTCGGATGTCTTTCTATTATCATTTCAAGGATATATATGATCTGGTAGAATGGTGCTGTATTGAGGACGGACGTAAGGTACTTCAGGGTAAGAAGACCTACGATACATGGAAGGAAGGCATATATCAGATCTTTGAGGCCGTCATGGAGAATAAAGCATTTATTTTGAATGTTTACCGGTCTGTCGGCAGAGATAAGATTGAGAATTATCTCCACAAACTGACCTATCAGTTGATTGCGGACGTGGTGGAAGAAAAGTGCGAGGGCATAGATCTGCCGCAGGAGGATAAGGAGTTTATTGCCGGATTCTATAAATACGGTTTTGTCGGGATTATGCTCGACTGGATCGAGCGGGGGATGAAAGATGACTACGGCGTGATCGTGGAGATGATGAGTGTTACCCTTCATGGAAGCATTGCAAATTCCATACATAACTTTGAAGAATGGAAGCAAAGTTTTTAATCAAATGAGGCGGAATGATAAGTTTTTTATCATTTCGTCTTTTTTGTAAATGGGATTATGGAGAATATAGGCATATGATAAGGACATGAGCAGATATCACTGATGTACAGACGGGCGGAAACAGGGCAGCTACTGATCCGGAAGATCTTCCTGCATAATAAGAGACAGGAAGATAACGACATCAGGCGATACATAGAATCAATAAGAAAGGTGGATATGAAAATGGCAAATAAGAAAGGGATCGGCATCGGCGTTGCAGTAGCGGCAGGAGCAGGCGCTGCAGCCTATGCGGCTAAGAACCATAAGAAAAACGAGGCGGGTGGAAATGCATCGCAAGCTGTACACAAGAAGGCAGTAGGGAAAAAGAGCGCGTACACGGATCTGGATTACCGCAATACGGAATTAGGCAGATACGACAAGAACAGCAAAGGTATCTATTATACGAACGGTAACTACGAGGCATTTGCCAGACCGAAGAAACCGGAAGGCGTGGATGAGAAGAATGCCTATATCGTGGGCAGCGGCCTTGCAGCTTTAGCAGCAGCGTGCTTCCTGGTACGTGACGGACAGATGCCCGGCAGCCATATTCATATTCTGGAGGCGATGGACATTGCAGGAGGCGCCTGTGACGGAATCAATGATCCCGCCCGTGGATATGTGATGAGGGGCGGGCGCGAGATGGAAAATCATTTCGAGTGTCTCTGGGATCTGTTCCGCAGCATACCCTCCATTGAGACTCCCGGAGTCTCCGTGCTGGATGAGTATTACTGGCTGAATAAAGAAGATCCGAACTATTCCTTATGCCGCGCGACAATAAACCGCGGAGAGGACGCGCATACGGACGGTAGGTTCAACTTAAGCCAGAAAGGCTGCATGGAGATCATGAAGCTTTTTATGACCAAGGATGAAGACTTGTATGATAAGACGATCGAGGATGTGTTTGATGAGGAAGTATTTGATTCCACATTCTGGTTATATTGGAGGACTATGTTCGCCTTCGAGAACTGGCACAGCGCATTAGAGATGAAGCTGTATTTCCAGAGATTTATTCATCATATCGCAGGACTGCCGGATTTCAGCGCACTGAAATTTACGAAGTATAACCAGTATGATTCCCTGATCCTGCCGATGCAAAGATATCTGGAAGAGGCGGGCGTTGATTTCCAGTTCAATACGGAAGTGACCAATGTGATCTTCGATATCGATGGAGAGAAAAAGGTGGCCAAGGCCATAGAGTGTAAGGTCAAAGGTGTAGAGAAAGGCATCGTACTCACGGAAAATGACCTCGTGTTTGTCACCAACGGAAGCTGTACGGAAGGGACGATCTACGGTGATCAAAACCATGCACCGAACGGCGATGCGGAAGTCAGAACGAGCGGCTGCTGGAACTTGTGGAAAAATATCGCAAAGCAGGACCCGGCTTTCGGACGTCCGGAGAAATTCTGCTCCGACATTGCCAAGACCAACTGGGAGTCCGCAACGGTTACTACGCTGGACGACAAGATTATTCCGTATATCACGAATATTTGTAAGCGTGACCCCAAGAGTGGCAAGGTCGTTACCGGCGGTATCGTAAGCTGTCAGGATTCTTCATGGCTGATGAGTTGGACGATCAACAGACAGGGGCAGTTCAAGGATCAGGATAAAGATAAAGTGTGCGTCTGGGTATATGGTCTGTTTACGGATGTACCCGGAGATTATATCAAGAAACCGATGAAAGAATGTACCGGTAAGGAGATTACGGAGGAATGGCTCTATCATCTGGGCGTGCCGGAAGAGGAGATTTCTGATCTGGCAGAGAACAGCGCTGTCTGTGTGCCTACAATGATGCCCTATATCACCGCATTCTTCATGCCGAGAACCAAGGGAGACCGCCCCGATGTCATTCCTGACGGGTGCGTAAACTTCGCATTCTTGGGACAGTTTGCGGAAACACCGAGAGATACCGTATTTACAACGGAATATTCTGTAAGGACGGCAATGGAAGCTGTGTACGGTCTGCTCGGCGTGGACAGAGGCGTACCGGAAGTATGGGGCAGCGTGTATGATATACGTGAACTGCTAAGCAGCAGCGTGAAGCTGATGGACGGGAAGTCTCCGCTGGAAATTGACTTAGGACCGCTTAATCCTATGAAAAAACTTCTGCTTCATTTTATCAAGGGTACCGCAATCGAGAAAGTAATGCGGGACCAGAGAGTGGTGAAAGAGGAAATGATCTGAAAATCCGCGAATGCATTCGTTTGTATGCGGGCATAGGATCAATATATAAAGTGATGGAAAAAGACGCCTGTGTGAGAGCATGGGCGTTTTTCCGTTCCCATAGGCAATGATTTTGAAGCGGTATACATGATTATACAGCTGTGCGCATAGGATGAATAATAATGATAAGGTGTGCATGGCTGCAGGGAGTATCAGGTGAGACAGACGGCACATCGTGCTGGGGAAGTTTGTGTATGGATGGAATGGAACAAGTTTTAGAGAATAATTGTAATTTCGGAGGCGTGACACCGTTGAATCTGCCGCTGCCTTATCCGCCGATCCGGGTCAGGGAGGAGAATCAATTTTATGCGAATCTGCTTACTCTGGACTATTGTGGCTCCGTATCGGAACTGACTGCTGCGCTGCAATATATCCACGGTGAGAGCTGCCTGTGCTGCCACAAGTGTGGGACGGCTAAGACAATTACAGGGATGGCGGTGGCAGAGATGATTCATCTGCAGATGCTCGGAGAGATGATCCTGCTGCTTGGAGGAACAATTGATTTTTCAATCAAAACACGCACCGGAAGGCAGATGTGGACACCGGAGTATACTAATCTGGCGAATCAGGAAGAACAGATCATAGCTGCCAATCTCGAGGCGGAGCAGGCGGCAATTGAGCAGTACCGGCAGCATATGAGCCTGATCGAGGATGATTATGTGAATGATCTTCTGGCGCGGATCGTGCAGGATGAGGAATATCATATTATGTTGCTGCAGAGGCTGTAGGCGGTAATGGAGGAGCGGAAAAGCATTGGTTATTATTCGCATATTGACCAATCCGGTCGCTCAGAGTGAAGTTAATATCTGCGTCACCGCGCTCTCGCTCCGCAAAAAGCGTAGCGGACACTAGACTCGTGAGATACCTCGTCAAGTGCCGACGCTTTTTG